>DAIQBF010000352.1:0-1699 GCA_036781305.1 Lutibacter sp. | reverse complement strand
TTAAGTTTCTCTGCGTCCTCCCGCTGATCCAGCATCATTCTTGCAGGATCGCCGTGCAACACATTAAAAAGAAAAAATATGACGGTAATTACACCAAACAGGGTGAAAATTCCGTAAAAGATTTTATTAAAAATATAACTAAACAAGGTGCTTTATTTGGTAAACAAAGATAACTTAAAGTATTAAAATTACTACTTTTGTTAAATTCTTTATTTGAACGTATGAACAAACAAGCGCTAATTGAACAAATTCAACAAAAAAAATCATTTTTATGTATTGGACTGGATGTAGCTTTGGATAAAATCCCAGTACACTTTTTAACGGAAGAAGATCCCATTTTTGAATTCAACAAACAAATTATTGACGCCACACATCATTTGGCGGTTGCCTACAAACCAAACACCGCTTTTTATGAGGCTTATGGCTTAAAAGGCTGGGAAGCGCTGGGAAAAACCATTGATTATCTCAATAAAAAATATCCTGAAATTTTTACCATTGCAGATGCAAAGAGAGGCGATATTGGAAATACCTCAACGATGTATGCAAAAGCATTTTTTGAGGATTTAAATTTTGATTCGGTAACGGTTGCACCTTATATGGGAAGTGATTCCGTAGAACCCTTTTTAGCATTTGAAAACAAAACCACCATTTTGTTGGCTTTGACATCCAATAAGGGCGGACTCGATTTTCAAGGGTTGAAAATTGACGGGAATGAGCTGTACAAAGAAGTGATAAAAACGGCGCTGACATGGAAAAATTCGGAAAACTTGATGTTTGTGGTTGGCGCAACAAAAGCGGAATATTTTTCAGAAATCAGAAAAATTGTTCCGAACCATTTTTTGCTGGTTCCCGGTGTAGGCGCTCAAGGAGGAAACCTGCAGGAAGTATGTAAATACGGACTCACCAAAGATTGCGGATTGCTGGTAAATTCGGCAAGAGGGATTATCTATGCTGGAAATGATGAAAATTTCACAAAAGCGGCGCAATTGGAAGCTTTGAAATTGCAACAGGAAATGGAGCAGATTTTAAGTTTGCTGTAAACAGTGCCAGTTGGCAGTTGTTATAAAATGTTTTAAGTTATTTTTTAAAAATGAAAATTATTAAAGACCAATTAGGAAGAGAAATTACCTTAAAAACGCAACCCAAAAGAATCATTTCATTGGTGCCTTCACAAACGGAATTGCTATGTGATTTGAATTTGGAAAATGAGTTGGTTGGAATTACAAAATTTTGTGTACATCCTTACCATTTGAAATCGACCAAAACCATTGTTGGAGGCACTAAAAAAGTAGATTTCGACAAGATAAAATCATTGCAACCCGATTTTATTTTATGCAATAAAGAAGAAAATACCTATGATCTTTTGCCTGAACTGGAAAAAATTGCCCCCACTTATTTTTCAGATATAAACACTATTCAAGACAGTATTGATTTTATTTTGAGCTTGGGAACTATTTTAAACCGAAGAACGGAAAGCCAAAATCTAGTCGAAAAAATAAATTTTAAACTCAGCGATTTTAAAGAATTTATCAAAACAAAACCAACCAGAAAAGTGGCTTATTTTATTTGGTGTAAACCATGGATGGTTGCTGGAAACGAGACTTATATAAACCAACTGTTGCAACTAAACAAGTTTGAAAACATTTATCAAAATATGAGTCGCTATCCCAAAGTGGAAATAAGTAAAATTCGTTATGAA
>DAIQBF010000351.1:0-1731 GCA_036781305.1 Lutibacter sp. | reverse complement strand
GCAAAGATTTTGCGTAAATATAAAATCGTTTCCTCCGCGTTTTCTTTTGTAAACACAATGGGCGGTTTAATTTTTAGGACATTGTGGTCCGGACCATCGGTACTCATTAAAATACTGTGGTCTTTCATTCGGTTTGCCAAATAATTTGTTTGTGCCTCGAGTGGTTTTAACTCGCTATTTACCAACTCAATACCAAGAAACAACCCTTGTCCGCGGATATCGCCAATTATTGGAAAATCTTTTGACAATTTTTTTAATTCTTCTTTTAAAAATTCGCCGACAATAAGTGCATTTTCTTGAAGTTTTTCTCGCTTTACTGTTCTTAAAACTTCGGCACCAATGGCACAGGAAACCGGATTTCCGCCGAAGGTGTTAAAATATTCCATGCCATTGGCAAATTTATCGGCAACTTCCTGGGTGCAAGCCACAGCGGCCAATGGATGACCATTTCCCAAGGGTTTTCCAATAGTGACAATATCAGGCACCACATCATGAAGCTGAAATCCCCAAAATGATTTTCCCATTCTGCCACAACCTGTTTGCACTTCATCTGAAATACAAAGTCCGCCAGCTGCTCTAATTAGTTTATATGCCTTTGCTAAAAAACCTTCTGGCAATTCGATTTGCCCGCCACAGCTAATTATTGGCTCAACAATGATTGCCCCAACTGCTCTTCCTTTTGCCTGTATATTTTCAATCTGTTTCTGAACTTCATTCGCATATTGTTCCCCAGTATTTTCCCCCCGATATTTCCCTCTAAAAGCATCGGGCAACGGAAAAATATGGGTGTGTTCCGGAGCGCCTTTTCCGCCTTTTCCATCAAATTTATAGGAACTGATATCAATGCATATATTGGAATTTCCGTGATAACCAACTTCAGAAGCGATGATGTCTTTTTGTCCTGTTGCCGCTTTTACCATTCTGATAGCCAATTCATTGGCTTCACTTCCTGAATTAACAAAATGCAATACATTTAATTCTGGCGGTAAGGTTTCTAACAATTCTTTTGCTAATTCATTGATGTTTTCGTGTAAATAGCGCGTGTTGGTATTTAACAATGCCATTTGTTCTTGACCAGCTTTTACAACAGCATAATGTTCATGGCCAACATGAGCCACATTATTAACGGTGTCTAAATATTTTTTTCCGAATTGGTCTAAAATATAGGGACCGGCACCACGAACCATTTTAATTGGCACTTGGTATTGCAAGCTCAAACTTTTGCCCAAATGTTGTTTTCTGTAATCAATAAGTTCATCATTAGAAATAGTTTCATTTTTTTGAAGGCCTGTTGTATTAAAAAACAAATTCGGATTTGGACAAATACTTTTCCAAACCGCTATCTGGTTGTAAAATGCAACGCCGGGAAAATCTATTTTAAAATTTAATAAGTTCAACATTACCTGAAAATGCAAATGAGGCACCCAGTTGCCCTTTTCTTCTTTATTTCTTAAATATTCAATACACGTTCTTTGTTTAATACGCGCTCCAATTTTTCTGTCTTCAACACTTTCAATACTTAAATGGCCATATAAAGTATAAAATTCTAAATCCTCAATTTGATGTTTTAGGACTATTAATCCTCCATATAATTTATTGCCGGCATTATTATAAGAAACCACCACTTCACCATCAAACAACACATGAACCGGCGTATTTTTTGGCAGCCAAAAATCGATTCCCAAATGGATGGTTCTGCTTTCTCTTCCGTTATTTCCTATTTTATCAAAG
>DAIQBF010000350.1:0-1789 GCA_036781305.1 Lutibacter sp. | reverse complement strand
ATTAATGGCGAACTGCATCTGTACCAACAAAAAAATAAAAATTAAACAGATGAAATTTTCTTTTATGAACTTGTTGCCAAAACAACACTTCGGAAAGAATTCCTCTTTTCTTTTGCCTTTTGTCAAACGGGAAAGCACCGGATTTTAAGGCAGGTTTTCAACGAAATTTCTAATAATTGGAATGTTGTTAATGGCGGTAAGAATAATTTCGCCATGTTGTGGCGTAGTGGCCACCCCGCCCTGCGGGCACTCCTCCGCCGGAGGGGAATTTGATTTTAGTTTAGACAGATGGTTGAATATAACTGATGTTTTCATAGTATTTTTAACAATTTTAATTTCGAATATACAAATTTTGTCAATGATAAATGAAAAAACCGCCTAAATTAACTTTAGACGGTTTCCACATTTTAATTTTAAAACAACTTTACATTGCTAAATACAACTTGCTATACCACTTTCAACAAAAAATAACTTTTTTTGCCGCGTTGCAGCAACACAAATTTATCGGCGATTAAATCATTTGCGGTAATCACAAAATCTTCTTTTGCTTTTTCTTTGTTTACCGATATTGAATTTTCACTTAAAGCCCTGCGCACTTCGCCATTCGATTTAAGAAAACCATAATCTGCAAATGCAGCAACAATCCCCAATCCGTTTTCAATGGAAGAACGTTCAATTTCAGCTTGCGGAACGCCTTCAAAAACATCCAAGAATGTTTGTTCATCCAATGTTTTTAAATCATCGGCAGTAGAATTTCCAAACAAAATATTTGAAGCTTTAATGGCATTTTCGTAGGCTTCATTTCCGTGCGTCATAATGGTAACTTCTTCGCCAATTTTCTTTTGAAGAATGCGTAAATGAGGTGTTTTTTGATGTTCTGCAATTAAACTTTCAATGGTTTCCTTGTCTAAAAAGGTAAAAATTTTAATATAGCTTTCAGCATCCTCATCAGAACAGTTTAGCCAATATTGATAATATTTGTAAGGCGATGTTCTGTTGGCATCTAACCATACGTTTCCTCCGGCGGTTTTTCCAAATTTTGAGCCATCGGCTTTTGTAATTAATTTACAGGTTAATGCGTAGGCTTTTCCTTGTGCTTTTCTCCTGATTAATTCCGTTCCAGTAGTGATATTTCCCCATTGGTCGGAACCGCCCATTTGAAGTTTGCAGTCTTTTTCTTTGTATAAATGGTAAAAATCATAGCCCTGAAACAATTGGTAGGTAAATTCGGTAAAAC
This sequence comes from Lutibacter sp., assembly GCA_036781305.1. Classification (GTDB taxonomy): domain Bacteria; phylum Bacteroidota; class Bacteroidia; order Flavobacteriales; family Flavobacteriaceae; genus Lutibacter. The sequence goes on along the minus strand of DAIQBF010000350.1, from coordinate 552 downwards.
TCATTCCCGTTTGTGAATCGGAATCCAATCGTTTTTTTACCGAATCTTTCGCCATCATATAATTTACGGTTATGTGTTTTCCAATGTCGCGAACAAATTCAATCAGTGAAATTTCCTTCATCCAATCGTAATTGTTCACCAATTGTGCAGCGTTTTCAAGAGTGCTATCGAAATTTAGAAAACGTTCCAGCTGTGCTTTTACCCCGGCTACATTTTTGGCCAAAGTTTCTTCGTCCAACAAGTTGCGTTCTTCCGATTTTCCAGATGGATCGCCCACCATTCCTGTGGCGCCGCCAACCAAAGCGATCGGAATGTGTCCTGCGCGTTGAAAATGCATCAGCAAAATAATAGGCACCAAGCTTCCAATATGTAAGGAATCGGCTGTTGGGTCAAATCCAATATATCCGCTTGTTTTATTTCTTAACAAATATTCTTCAGTTTCGGGCATTATATCGTGTAACATACCTCTCCAACGCAGTTCTTCAACAAAATTCATCATCAAATTTTTAAATTTCAGCAAAGATAAAATTTTACTTGTTAGTTATTGCTTTT
>DAIQBF010000349.1:0-1941 GCA_036781305.1 Lutibacter sp. | reverse complement strand
CTCCTCAATATTTTTATGATAACCTAAAAATAGTGGGGAGTTTTCATGCATACTCATACGTATATAGCGGATTTCAATATTTGAAGTTTCAGTCTTTACAGCACTTTCAATTAAGGAAACACCTTCTTTGAAATACTCCTTTTTATCACTTCTCGTTTTCGCAAATTTTGCTCTCAACGTTAAAACCGCCCCTTTGTACGCCAACAAAACGGGTTTAACTGAAGTGTCTATTTTAGAAAGTTCACCGTCAAGTTTGGTAGTGATTTTTGCATTTTCAACAGCTTTTGGATATTGCAACCGGATATCATTCAAATCCTGCGAATTTCCAACAATAGAAACAAGAAGTGCTATTAAAAAAAGATATTTCATTTGTCAATAATTTTAAAAGTAGCATTCAATTTCAGTGCTACAGTTTCGCCAAATGAGGTGGTGTTTTTCACTTTCACTTCGCCATTTTCCTCAGTAATATCATTAGCAATCTGTAAATCGGGATTCTTTTCCGGATTGATGATGGCCATAAATTTTATGTTTGAAGAAACGGTTAAAAACAAATTTTTGCCAGTTGCTTCCTCCGTCAATTCCTTTATAATTTGAATCATACAAACTCCAGGCATTACAGGGTTTCCAGGAAAATGACCCTTGAAAATTGCGTGGTCTTTGTTTAAATGGACCATAGCCGAAATCCCCTCGATAGTATTTTCGGTAGCAGTAATTTTGTACAATCCTTCGATGAGCATATTATTCGTTTTTAAATTTTTCCAAGTCTATTTTCAGCTTGATATTGTTGTGTTTTATAGCGATTGTATCTGTAATTCTTCCATTAGTAGAAGTAAAATCTATTTCTACTTTTTCTTTGGTTTTTGAAGTATTTACAATTTTTTGAAGCTGTTGCGAATCATTTTCAAAAAAATAAAAATTGAATCTATTTTTGCTTTGGGTTTTATAAATTCTTTGATTTTCAGAACCATAAACTTCCAAAATTTTGGCTTTTTGGTTTACCAACAATTTAAAATCTTCCTTTAAAATGTTGATGATGAATTTTTTGTCCAAATCCTCCATTATAAAATTCTTGATAAAAGTATCGCCTTCAAACTGAAAATCAAACAGTTTACTTCCAAATTCTGTGGTAAAAACAACACGATGATTTTCTGGACCTGTCTTCTTTATAATTAAAATTCCACCGAAGTTTTTTCCGTAAACCTCAATCTTTGCTTTGTAAACATAATCAATTCCAGGATTGGAAAAATATGGGTTTTCTATCTCTATTTTACTGAATGGAACGCTCCGCAATCCTTCGGTAGTCTTTAGCGAACACGAAGTGAAAACAACACAAGCTAAAAAGCTAATTGCTAAAAACCGAATCATTAATTGTACTATTTAATGTGCGATTGCTGAAAATAATACGTGTAAAATCTTTCGAAGGTTCCACCATTTTCACTTCGTAAACCTGGGCGTCAATTTTATTGAAGAGCAGTTCGAAAGAAGCAATGTAACCTGCAATTTTTCTTTCCTTTGGAATAAAAACCGCTTTGTTGTATTTTGAGGATTTATAGAAAGAAACCGTAAAATCTGCATCGTTGAACATATTGCCTTTAACGCTGTTCACGATCAATTGGTTCAGCTTTTTGAACAGTTTGCTGTTGCCAATATCTACTTTGCTTTTCGTGCCGCCGTCGTTAATTAGCAATTGGTCTTCCTTAAAAATCACGCTGTATTGGTATGGGTTTGTGTATTCCCATTTCACCAAATTAGGCGCTTTGAAAACCATTTTCCCTGAAGTTTTCACATCGTCGGCCAAAAAATCGAGGTGTTTGTATTGCACAAAATCTGTTTTAATTGACTGGGTAGTTTTTGCAGTGGCAATCACTTTTTCTTTAAAAGAGGTAATTTCCGAAGCATTCATCACAGTTTCCTGCGCTTGAATTGAGCCGCCAATAAAAA
>DAIQBF010000348.1:0-2016 GCA_036781305.1 Lutibacter sp. | reverse complement strand
AATGCGCATATTTTCATAGGTGATTGTATCGTGTTTGCGTTATGCACATTTCATATTAAACCTTTTTTAATTAATTGATGATTATCTCTTCTGTTGGATAACGATAATTTTTTTGTTTCACTTTTTTGACTACCGCAATTAAAATGGATAACATACTTACCCTTCCTATAAACATGATTAGAATAAGTACAAATTTACTCGCCGCGCTTAAATTTGCAGTAATGCCAATGCTTAAGCCTACGGTACTGTAGGCTGAGAAACATTCAAAAGCGATGCTTTTCAGGTCTTTGTCACTGTCGAAAATTGAAATGGCAATAATACCGAAACCAATAACCACCAATGATAGTGAAATAACCGCAAATGCTCGTCTTACCGAGATATCGGAAATCTCTCTTCTAAACACTTCAATTCTGGTTTTTCCTCTGGCCAAACTCCAAAAATTAAGGGTAGCTATGGCAAATGTACTTGTTTTTATACCACCGCCTGTGGAAGCCGGTGAAGCACCGATCCACATTAAAAGAAAAATCATCACTATGGTGGAAAAATTTAAAGCAGTCATATCAACCGTATTAAATCCCGCAGTTCTTGGGGTGGTTGCTCCAAATAATGCCGTAATAAATTTGCCAAAACCAGTATGTGCCACAAGTGTATTGTTATATTCACTTATATAGAACAAAATGGTTCCAATAATTGTTAAGGAGACTGTTGTAATTAAAGTAATTCTGCTATTTAAACTAAAAATCCAAGGTTTATAATTTTTTTTGATTCTTGAAAAATTCAGAAATTTTGTGAGAATCCAATATTTTGAATATTTTAGAATGTTTACCACAATCGGAAAACCCAAACCGCCAATAACAAGCAATAAAATGATATAGGACTGCAGGGCATAATTAAATCTGAATCCACTTTCGTAAAGGCTGTTGGGCAAGGTAGAAAAACCAGCGTTGCAAAAAGCCGATACGGAATGAAAAACCGAGAAAAAAGCGCGTTCAAAAAAAGTGGGAAGCAACGCGTTATTTAGACTGGAATAAATCAACAATCCGCCAACCAGTTCAATGGAAAAGGTAATTATAAGGATTCTTTTAAGGGTTGAAAAAACGTCTCCCAGCTTTTGTGAGTTTGTTAAATCACTTAAAACCAATTGATTTTCATAATTTGATCCCCCTTTGAAGAAATAACTAAAGTAACTGGCAAATGTAAGTATGCCTATACCACCAACTTGAATAAGAATCAGAATAATCGTTTGTCCGAACTCTGTAAAAAAACTTCCGGTGTCCACAACAATAAGCCCTGTGACACATACAGCGCTAGTGGAGGTGAACAATGCATCCAAAAGTGAAATTTCAGTATAGGTGGCATTGGGCAACATCAACAGGAAGGTGCCTAAAAAAATAATGCCCATAAAACTGGCGATAAATAACTGGGCGGGATTTAATAAAGTTCGTTTATAGTTTAGTTTCTGTTCTGCAAATTCCCTTATAAATGTTAAAAGAATGGCAAATTTGACCCAATTGTCGTTATATAAAAATGTTATTTGTCGATGTGCTTCCTGCGATATAAAATGGACAAAAATGACGGATATAATGATCAATAAACTGGCCACATCAAATATAAAAACTTTGTCGTGGATATTTTTTTTCAGGGTAATATATCTTATTGCCGTAACGATGACACCAACAGATAAAACAATAAAGTAATAGCCGTTAATTAACTCTTGAATGGGTTCGGATTGGTTATAACCAAAGTCGGAAATTAAAACAATAAAGCCCAAGAAGCTTAATAAGAAAGCAAATTTGAAGAGTGTCCTAAAATTAAAAATATGCTTTAGTATAGCGATCACATTAAGAGATTTTGACAAAAATTAACGCACAAAATTAGAACATATTAATTAATCATCTGTTTTTTATTTTGCTTTAATCAAAATCGTTTATATTTTCTTAAATTTTGTTTTTTAATGAAATTAAAATGTTTAAAAAAGTGTGTAACTTAGTATTCGTCATATTTTAAGTTGTATTT
>DAIQBF010000347.1:0-2121 GCA_036781305.1 Lutibacter sp. | reverse complement strand
AATGGCGCGTCGTATTTGAGTTTTCAGCTCTGAAAGTTGGTCCAAAAGTATAAACTTTCCCCAAAGCCATCGCATAGGTTTCGGCTTCCAATTGGCCAGATACGGTTAAATTCGTCAATTTTCCGAAGAAATCTTTTGAATAATCAATTTTTCCCGCTTCATTTCTTGGCGGATTGTTGGCGTCAAGTGTGGTGACATTGAACATTTCTCCAGCACCTTCTGCATCTGAGCCTGTAATTATCGGTGCATGAAAATTGTAAAATCCGTTTTTAGTGAAATATTTATGTACGGCAAAAGACAGTGCAGAACGTACGCGCATTACTGCACCAAAAGTATTTGTCCTTATGCGCAAATGTGCATTTTCGCGCAAAAATTCGAGGCTGTGTTTTTTTGGTTGAATAGGATATTCTTCAGGGTTTGAGTCGCCTAAAATCGTAATTTCGGAAACCTTTATTTCAACATTTTGACCTTTCCCCAAACTTTCTGTTAATATTCCCTTTAAGGATATTGCCGCACCTGTTGTTATGCGTTTCAAAATGCTTTCATCGGTATTCTCAAAATCAACAACACATTGAATGGCATTAATTGTTGAGCCGTCATTTAAAGCTATAAAACGATTTGCCCTGAATGTCCTTACCCATCCTTTAAGGTTTACTTCTTGTGAAAAATTGGTTGATTTTAAAAGTTCAGCCACATTGCTTCTTGTCATATTCTAAATTTTTAACGTTGCAAAGATACGGTTTCAATTGATAATTGGCAATTGACAATTGACAATTGATAATGAACAATTAACAATAAAGAATGGTGTTACGCAGTAAATGTTTCAAAAATAGTATCTATATGTTCTTAACTGCATATTTTAGAGATTTTCAATATTATTACAGTAACCGAAATTGAACTATTTTAATAGATTGAGCAATTGATATCTATGTTTGATTAATTGTATTTTATATGTCCGCCAGTTTTTTACCTATTTGTCGCTATTTTCATCATAAGGATCAACAATTTTAAGCGTGGGTTCTTTAAAATCCTCTTTGTTGGCAATTGTTTTTTCTAATGAAAGCAGTAGCGAAGGCAATAGCAATAAGTTAGAAACCATCGCAAATAATAAAGTTATAGAAACCAAACCGCCCAATGCAATAGTGCCTCCAAAACTTGAAGCGGTGAATACCAAAAATCCGAAAAATAACACAATAGAAGTATAAAGCATACTTACGCCTGTTTCGCGCAGGGCATTGTAAACGGATTGTTTAATTCTCCAATTGTTAACTTTTAGTTCTTGGCGGTATTTGGCCAAAAAGTGAATGGTATCATCAACAGAAATTCCGAAGGCAATGCTAAATACCAAAATGGTTGACGGTTTTATGGGAATTCCCAAATACCCCATTAAACCTGCAGTTATTAACAGTGGAAAAATGTTGGGAATTAAAGAAATTAAAATCATTTTGAAGGAGCGAAACAGAAATGCCATAAAAATAGCGATCAGAAAAATGGCCAACGAAAGTGAAATTACCAAATTATGGATTAAATAGTTGGTTCCTTTTAAAAACACCAACGCTTTGCCTGTCATAGTAACATGGTAATTTTCTTCAGGAAATTCTTTGTCTATTTTTTGTTGCAAACGTTCTTCAATAACTTCCATTTTATCGGTGCCAATATCCTTCATAAAAGTTGTGATTCTGGCATATCTGCCGGTAGAATCCACATAGCTGTCAAGTAATTTAGAATTAGAAGTTACATTTTTGGCATAAGACAATATCCAGTTTTTTTCCTGGTTGGTCGGCAGCTGATAAAATTTAGGATTGCCTCCGTAATAAGCTTGTTTCGAGTATTTTACAATATTTATAACGGAAATAGGCTTTGACAGCTGGGGAATTTCGTCTATGGTTTCTTCCAGTTCGTTCATTCGCTTCAGCGTACCCAAATTCATAACACCTTTTTCTTTTTTGGTGTCAATAATTATTTCTAAAGGCATAATGCCGCCAAATTCTTCTTCAAAAAACACAATATCTTTAAAAAATTCCTCACCTTTTGGCATATCTTCAATAATACTCCCTGAAACTTTTATCATAGAAATTCCTACCATACTGACAATAATCAATACAATTGCTGTTGCATAAA
>DAIQBF010000346.1:0-2164 GCA_036781305.1 Lutibacter sp. | reverse complement strand
AATTTACAGAAGAAGAATTACCGAGTAATATTCCTGCTTTGTATTATTCTTACCGCATTATGGTTGGTTTGGGCACGATATTTATTGGCGTGATGGCATTGGCAATCTTCTTTTTATGGAGAAAAAAATTGCACACAATTAAACCGCTGCTCTGGGCAATTATGTTTTTAGTGCCATTTCCATATATAGCCAATATTACCGGCTGGTACACAGCAGAATTAGGCAGACAACCTTATTTAGTTTACGGATTATTAAAAACGAGTGAAGGAATTTCACCAACAGTTTCTTCAGGAAATACCTTATTCACGCTCTTGGGTTTTGTTGGCTTGTATATGCTGCTCGGACTGCTATTTTTAGTATTGGTTGGCAAAACTATTCATCAAGGTCCTAAGCCTATAAAACGCTAAATTATGGAACTATTTTGGTTTATTGTTATTGCACTTGTTTTAGCCATTTTCTTTGTTTTAGATGGCTATGATTTTGGCACAGGTATCATACATTTATTTTTTGCGAAAGAAGAAAAGGACAAACAGCTAGTTGCAAAAGCTGCCGGTTTATTTTGGGACGCTAATGAAGTTTGGCTAGTAGCCGGCGGAGGATTGCTTTTTATGGCATTTCCTACATTTTACGCTTCCGTTTTTAGCGGTTTTTATCTTCCAATAATTATTGTATTATGGCTCATTGTGTTTAGGGCCATTGGTTTAGAATTTAGAAGTCAATTTAAAAATAAAATGTGGTCTGCAATTTGGGATACGTCTTTTGGGGTTTCCAGTTTATTGTTGGCATTATTTTTTGGAATTGCTTTGGGAAATATTGTGAGAGGCGTAAATTTAGGTGGTGTTGAAAATGGAATATCTCTTTATGAAGGACATTACTTTTTTCTGCCTTTATGGAATAGTAGTTTTAGTCCGTTAACTGAGCATCCTGGTGTAATTGACTGGTTTACACTAATTATTGGAATTATTGCCGTAGTTACTTTGGCCATTCATGGCGCAACTTGGATACGCTTAAAAACAAATGCATCCATCAATGAAAAGCTAAAAAGTGTTATTTTTAATTTAAATATTGTGTTATTTATACTAACCATATTTTCACTGGTTGTTTGGCAGATTGTAAATCCAGATTCATTAAATAATTTTGCAGAAAGACCTTATTTATTAATTTTTCCAATTATTTATTTTACCGGATTATTCGGGTTGTTTTTTGTTAAGAAAATTAAAAAAGACAGCTATAGTTTCACACTTTCAACATTGCTGATAATCGGCGGAATCACCTCTTCTCTGGCATCATTATTTCCGGTAATATTACCTTCAACCAATACAGTAAACGAATCGTTAACAATTTACAATACAGCAGCCCATGACTACGGATTATCTGTTGCTTTTATTTGGGGAATTATAGGCCTTGTTTTACTTTTGATTTATTTTATTGTTCAAAAAAGACTTTTAAAAGGTAAAATTGATGAAATGGATTACGGACATTAAGTAATTAATATGACTGCAACTTTAATTTCATTATTAAGTATTTTAACAGGAATAATTGGGGCAAATACAATGGCTGTTGTTTTTAAGAAATATACTTTCGGCATTGTTGGAAATACTATTGCAGGGGTATTTGGGAGCATCCTTTTTATTAAATCTTTTGGGCGATTGGGTTTCGACCCTTTATCTATAGTACAATCAGGAAACATCAATTTTAAATTACTTATCCTAAATTTAATAGTTGCTTTTTTTGGGGGGGTTATTGCGGTTATCTTAATACAGAAATTAAAAGCTAAAATGAATAAAGAATAATGAAAGGTTAAATACTGTTTTTAGCAAAAGTGATGGTGTGCGCAGGAATCCAAAACCAAATTAAAGGCCACATTCCCTTATCAATATTTTTCCAATTATTTTGTTGTGCAATGCCATCATCTAAAAAACGATGAAGAAGGACCAATAAATATTTCTGGTTTGTACTATTGCGATCATATTATGTTTGGTTTAGGAACTATTTTTATAGAAGTTATGCTTTTGGACATCTGGTATTTATGGCGAAAAAGATTAGAAGTTCAACAGGAAAAAAGGCTTCAAATAAATTTGCCCGCTCAACTGCAAGATCCTTTTATATCAATTAAATGTTTAAATGTTGTATTAAAAATTTGAATTATTTTTAGATCAGATTA
>DAIQBF010000345.1:0-2220 GCA_036781305.1 Lutibacter sp. | reverse complement strand
AAAAACTTGGATGAAACATCAGTTAGTGCAAGCACTTTTTATATTGATGTTATTGGAGATTTACAAGACATCGCACAATCTGTTGGTTTCATTTCAAAAGTGAGCCATAAACACATCCATAACAACCATAAAGGCCTTAAAGAAAATCAAGCAAAAGAATTAAAAGAAATAGATGAAAAGCTAACTGCTCTATTTGGGAAAATAAGAATTATTTTCGATTCTCGCTCTTTTAATAAAATTGCCTCATTGATTGAAGAGAAACAAGAATTATTGAAGATTGTCTCTACATACGCCAAAAAACAGGTTGAGCGCACAAGAACTACGGAATCCAGCCCTAAAAACACAACATTATACTTTAGTATTTTGTTAGAAACTGAAGACTTGATAAAAGCCACCATGAGTTTATTGGAACTTTACGCCACAAAGAAAAAATAATAAGAATTTATATCCAATCAAAGAAAACCTATCAAAAAACCATAAAAGGATTTTGCTTCTGAATATTGCACTTACCCACAAAATTTTCAGCTAAAATTTTGTTTATAACATCTTCAGCCGAAAAAAACAAGAATATGTTTGATTGCTAAAATAACGCTCGTCATCATTTAATTTTGTTTTCCAATTTATTACATCTTGGTGTAAATCTATTTCTTATGCAGTCAAAATGCTCGCTTCAAATTTTTTATTCCATTCCCAGATCTCTTAATGTTGATTTGAAAAAATCACAAATCGATTTTTGTTGGGCTGAAGAATGGGTTCAATAAATGACAAATAAAAAAAGAGTGCTTAAAATTGCACTCTCTTAACTTAGCTGTTTTAGGGGCTTAAAAGTTTTATTGTTATTTGTGATTTTTAGCAACTTTTTCAAGTTCCATGTACCAGTCTTCACCAAATTTTCTGATCAAGGCATCTTTTACAAATTTGTAAACCGGCACTTGCAATGCTGCGCCCAAAGTACAGGCATCGTCGCAAATTGGCCATTTGTGGTAATTTACTGCTGAAAATTCGCTGTATTCTGTAATGCGGATTGGGTATAAATGACAGGAAATAGGTTTTTTCCAATCTATTGCGCCTTGATTGTATGCTTCTTCGATGCCACATTTAACAATATTATTTTTATCATATATAGCATACGCACAATCTTTTCCGTCGATTAAAGTGGTTTCATATTCCCCTTCATCCATGGTAAAAAGGCCTTGGTCTTCAATGGCTTGAATTCCTTCTGGTCTTAGAAAAGGTTTTACTTTCGGATAAATATCCATCAGTATAATTAATTCCTCTTCATCCAACGGAGCTCCGGCTTCCCCATCAACACAACATTTGCCTTTACAGGCCGATAAATTACAGACAAAATCTTTTTCTATAATCTCTTCTGAAACGATTGTTTTTCCTAATTGAAACATTCTGCAAAAATAACTATTTTTTACATTACTTTTGTTAAAAATAGATTTTAGTGTTAAGTATTGAATATTTAGATAGAACTATTTCAATAACAACCTGCTCAATGAATCTGTGTTTACAATATCCATAAAAATTAAGACTGTTTAATAGATATCAATTTTTGATTGATTACTTTCGCCAATCGTTTAAAAAAGGTACATGATAGAATTAAATTTTAAAGAAATAGTTACTGCAACCATGATTTTATTTGCAGTAATCGACATTATAGGAAGTATTCCGATAATTATTGATTTACGCGTAAAATTTGGCCATATTCATTCAGAAAAAGCATCTATTGTTGCATGTTTTATCATGGTTGCTTTCCTGTTTTTGGGAACAAGTATTTTAAGCCTAATCGGCATTGATGTCAATTCTTTTGCTGTTGCGGGTTCCTTTATCTTGTTTTTTTTGGCATTGGAAATGATTTTAGGCATTTCTCTATACAAGGAAGAAGAAACGAATGCTAAAACGGCTTCAGTATTTCCGCTGGCATTTCCTTTATTGGCGGGACCGGGAAGTTTAACCACATTGCTTTCATTAAGGGCTGAGTTTTCAACCATAAATATTGTAATTGCCATTATTATCAATACAATTTTCTTGTACATAGTGCTTAAGACTTCAGTGAAAATTGAAAAATTTATAGGTAAAAACGGCATAAATATCATTAGAAAAGTATTTGGCGTGGTACTTTTGGCGATAGCCGTTAAGTTATTCACCTCAAACATTCAGGGATTATTTCATAATTAAATTTTTAAGGATGGACACATTTGACACGTTAATCAT
>DAIQBF010000344.1:0-2264 GCA_036781305.1 Lutibacter sp. | reverse complement strand
TATTTAAAGTAGTTTAACCAACTTTAAGTTTAAAATATAAAAAAACTTTTTTGCGCGCTTTGCGGTTTTTATTTGCGTGCTTTGCGGTTAATAAATTTTTAGTTCGGAGTTTTTTTATAATTCTTTCTTGCTTTTTATCATAGAATAAGCAAATTCAACTTGCCTGACAACAGAAAGGTTAATAATGAAAGATTAAAAAGAAATAATTAAAGTCAATCAATACTTGAATCTTCTAATTGAGAAACGCTAACACTCCTTTTATAAATTGCTCTTATCAATAATAGCTATTTATAAAACGTCTCTATATGCAATTTCTTTGTCTAAAACACTTTTCACAAATGGACAGACTGGTATAATTTTCAGATTGTTTTTTCGGGCAAATTCTATGGCTTTGGTTACCAGTTGTTTTCCGGCTCCTTGTCCTTTTAACTTTTCATCAACAAGGGTATGATCTATGATTATGCTCGTTTTTCCCACCCATTCATAAGTTATTTTCGCAACATTTTCTCCATTTTGTTCGATAAAAAATATTCCTTTTTTACCATCATCTTTTTGTTGTATTTCCATGTATAATTATTAAAAGATTGTATTTTATTTCAGTTAAAACTGCTGTCTAAATTTCCTTAAAAATAAATAAATTCGGCGGATTAAAAAAATCCGCCGAATTTATGAACTAAGATACGTGATTTCGCAAATCACTTACTTAAATTTAATGTAAAATTATTGTTTTATCAATTGGATTTCACAATTCAATTTAATTTCTTCGCCTACCAAAACACCGCCAGTTTCAAGTGCTGCATTCCAAATTAAACCAAAGTCTTTTCTGTTAATTTTACCGGTTATTGAAAGTCAGGCTTTTGTATTTCCTCAAGGATCTGTCATTAAACCGCTGTATTCTGTTTCTAATACAATGTTTTTTGTAACATCTTTGATGGTTAAATCTCCTGCCAGTTGATATTCTCCTTCGCTTATTTTCTTAATTTTGGTACTTACAAAATTAAGTTTCTGAAAATTTTCCACATCAAAGAAATCAGCACTTCTTAAATGATTGTCTCTGTCGGTATTATTAGTGTCAACCGAATTAACATCTGCTGAAAAACTAATTTTTGAAGTTTCAAAATGATTGTCTTCGTTTTCAATAGTCGCTTCAAATGCATTAAATTTTCCTGATATGTTTGTAAACATCATGTGCTTTACTTTAAAGCCGATTTCTGAGTGTGTTGGGTCAATTGCCCATTTTGTTTTTGCCATTTTTAATGATTTTTAATTTATGATTATTTAATTATGATCCAAACATTGGCACTTCCATCAACAAGATTTCTGTGTCGTCGGAATCTGATTTGATATTAATTTGGTTGATATCCCAGATGCCAAAGCCATCTCTGGTTTCCAATTTTTGATTTTCTATTGTTGCATTTCCTCTGATGAGGAAGGCATAAACGCCGTTTCCGGACTTTTTAATTTTATATTCCGTCGAAATTCCTTTTTCAAAATTTCCCAAATGAAACCAAGCATCTTGCTGTATCCAAACGCCTTCATCATCAGGATTCGGAGATAAAATTTGTTGAAACTTGTTTTTTCTTGTTTTTTCATCCAAGGTAATTTGATCATACCTGGGCTTTATGTCTCTTTTATTGGGAAACACCCATATTTGAAGAAACTTTACCAATTTATCCTTGTTTTTGTTGTATTCACTGTGTGAAATCCCTGTTCCGGCACTCATTACCTGAATGTCTCCACTTTTAATAACAGTGGTATTTCCCATGCTGTCTTTGTGCTCTAAATCACCTTCCAAAGGAATGCTGATAATTTCCATATTGTCATGGTGGTGTGTGCTAAAACCCATCCCGGCGCTTACCTTATCATCGTTAAGCACTCTTAAAACGCCAAAATTCATTCTTTCCTGATTGTGATAATTGGCAAAACTAAAAGTATGTCTGCTTTCCAACCAACCGTGATTGGCTTTGCCTCTGGTATTCGATTTGTGTAAAATTGTATTTTCCATCCTCATCATTTTTATTAAGTTTACGATTCAATTCAAGGTTTTCTCTCTATAAATTTAATCAATTTTTATTTTTTAGAATGCTTAGGCAAATTTATAACCATTTAACTTGCTTTGCATTGAACTGGTTCAAGAACGTATTTCATTAAAATCATTCCTTAAATTGAAATTAATTACAAGACAAAATTCGGACTAAATTCACACCTGTGCATTGAACTGGTTCAAGAAAGTAAAAAATAAAAATACTTCATTTAAATCCATT
>DAIQBF010000343.1:0-2274 GCA_036781305.1 Lutibacter sp. | reverse complement strand
TCCCGATCTAAACTCCTATATTGAATGGCTTCAGAAATGTGCGCTGTGGAAATCTCCGCAACGCCTTCTAAATCGGCAATGGTTCTCGAAACTTTTAAAATCCGGTCGTAGGCCCTGGCGGATAAACTTAGACGTTCCATGGCGTTTTTTAGCAAGACACTGCATTCTGGCAGCAATTTGCAATATTTTCTGATTTGTTTTACGTTCATTTGGGCATTGTGATGCACATTTCCATAATCGGCAAATCGATTGGTTTGTATTTCCCTTGCTTTGGTGACGCGTTTTCTGATTTCAGTGCTTGGTTCACTTAATTGTTCTTCGGAAAGTTTTTCAAAAGGAACGGGATTCACTTCAATATGAATGTCGATTCTGTCCAATAATGGCCCGGAAATTTTACTGAGATAGCGTTGCATTTCAAAAGGCGAGGAGGTTTTAGGGGAATCGGGATCGTTAAAATAACCGCTTGGCGACGGATTCATACTTGCCACCAACATAAAACTGCTTGGATAAGTTACCGAAAATTTTGCTCGTGAAATGGTGATTTCCCTGTCTTCCAAAGGTTGGCGCATCACTTCTAAAACGGTGCGTTTAAACTCTGGCAACTCATCTAAAAACAAGACGCCATTGTGCGCCATAGAAATCTCCCCAGGTTGGGGATATTGTCCGCCGCCAACCAAAGCGATGTCGGAAATCGTATGATGAGGAGAGCGAAACGGCCGTTGGCACATCAAACCGCTTTCTTTTATTTTCCCCACAACAGAATGTATTTTTGTGGTTTCAAGTGCTTCTTGCATGGTCATTGGCGGCAATATGGAGGCCAATCTTTTGCTCAACATTGTTTTTCCACTTCCTGGAGGGCCGATAAGGATAATATTATGTCCGCCAGCCGCTGCAATTTCCATGGAACGTTTTACAGATTCCTGTCCTTTTACATCGGCAAAGTCAAATTCGGGGTTGTCCAAACTTTTGTTAAATTCAAATTGAACATCTATAATGGTTTGCTCCAATTCCGTTTTTCCGTCGAAAAAATCTATGACTTCCGTAATATTTTCCACGCCATAAACATTTAAGTTGCTAACAATGGCAGCTTCTTTGGCGTTTTGTTTCGGCAGAATAAATCCCTTAAAATTTTCTTCAAGCGCTTTAATGGCAATGGGCAAAGCGCCTTTAATGGGTTGCAAACTTCCGTCTAAAGAGAGTTCACCCATAATTATATAATCGCCAATTTTTTCGGTATTTATTTGGTTTGAGGCGGCGAGGATTCCAATGGCCAAAGTAAGATCGTAGGCCGAGCCTTCTTTGCGCATATCTGCCGGAGCCATATTGATGGTGATTTTTTTGCCGGGAAAATGGTATTTGTTGTTTTTTAAAGCTGCGGAAATCCTGAAACTACTTTCTTTAATGGCATTGTCGGGCAAGCCAACCAAATGGTATCCGATACCTTTGTCAATATTTACTTCAACGGTAATATTGGTGGCTTCAACGCCAAACACAGCGCTTCCATAAACTTTTTCTAGCATATTTTTTTAATTTTCATAAAAATAGATAAAAAATCAATGCAATAAATTAATGAAGCATTTTTTTGTTAAAAATGGAGATAATACGATTGGTATTAATAGATAATGTAAGGAATGAAGATAAACATAATAAGATTCTAAAAATAAAGTTTAAAAAAATTTGGAAAGTTTAAAAAATTAATTACATTTACTGACTGAGTGATTAGTCAATAATAAAATGAATACAGGAAACTTAAAAAAAGACAAGAAAAACGCCAAGCAACAAATTTTAAATGTTGCCTTAGAAATGTTCGCATCGCAAGGGTATCATAAAACCTCAACAGGCGCAATTTGCAAAGAAGCCGGTATATCTACGGGTTTGTTATTTTATCATTTCGCTTCAAAGGAGATTTTGCTAAATGCCATTGTAAAAATGATACTTTCAAAAATTGATCGGACTTTGGATTATCCAAAAAATGACGATCCTAAAAAAGTGTTGTCAACCATTATTGATGTATTCTTCAATTCTTTACAAAATGACAGAAAATATTGGGATTTGTACATGTCTTTATTGTACCAACCCGATACTAAAAATCAAATTGGAAAAGGGGTTTTGGAACATTCGATTAAATATCGACGTACTATTTTTCATTTGATGGAATCTTTGGGATCGGCCAATCCAAAAGGAGATTCATTTGAGTTTGAAGTATTTCGTGTAGGTGTTTTTGCTTCGTATTTAGCCAATCATAGCGAAGAATTGTTGAAAAAAGCTAAAGAA
>DAIQBF010000342.1:0-2299 GCA_036781305.1 Lutibacter sp. | reverse complement strand
GTGGAAGAAGAGTTTTGTTGGGAAAAAACCTCTGAAAAATTACTGGCTTTGTACGATAATCTAAATAAATAATGAAGAAAGCGCTCATCATCACCTATTATTGGCCTCCGGCAGGAGGTTCGGGGGTACAGCGTTGGCTTAAGTTTGTGAAATATTTCAGGGAATTCGGCATTGAACCCGTGGTTTATACCGTTGAAAATCCCAATTATCCTATTTTGGACGAATCATTGGTTCAAGATATTCCGGAAGGCATTGAAATTTTAACCCAACCGATTTGGGAACCCAATAATTTGTTTGCTTTCTTCGGAAAAAAGAAAACGGAAAGTGCCGGATTTTTAAACCCAAATCCTTCTAAATTCGGAAAAATATTGCAATACACTCGCGCAAATTATTTTATCCCCGATGCGCGTAAATTCTGGATAAAACCGTCAACCAACTATTTAATAAAGTATTTAAAAACAAACAAAATTGATGTTATAATCACCACTGGTCCGCCACACAGCATGCACCTAATCGGCTTGAATTTGAAAAAAGAACTCAATATAAAGTGGCTGGCAGATTTCAGGGATCCTTGGACAGAAATAGATTATTTTCAGCAATTGCCTTTAAC
Organism: Lutibacter sp.; assembly: GCA_036781305.1. Classification (GTDB taxonomy): domain Bacteria; phylum Bacteroidota; class Bacteroidia; order Flavobacteriales; family Flavobacteriaceae; genus Lutibacter. Next base: position 1,689 of record DAIQBF010000342.1, on the reverse strand, counting down.
TAAAAAAGCGATAGAAAAGCACCATTCTTTAGAAAAAGAGGTGTTAAAAAAAGCAGATGTCGTTTTGGTTGTTGGCAAAACCATGGGCGAAAAATTCGGCAAGTTAAATAGCAATATTGTTACAGTAACCAATGGTTTTGATGAAGTGATAACTGATGCTATTGTTGCATTGGATTCAAAATTTACGATAACGCATATCGGATTGATGAACGCCGACAGAAATCCGAAAATATTGTGGGAAGTTTTAAGTGAAATTATTTCTGAAAACAAAGAATTTGCTGCAGATTTTGAGTTGAAGCTGATTGGAAAAGCAGATGTTTCCGTAATCGATGATATTTCAAAATACCGGCTTTACAAGAATGTTAAAATTATTGATTATGTAACCCATGATAAAGTTGTTGAATTTCAGAAAAAATCTCAGGTTTTGCTGTTGATTGTGAACAATGTGCCAAGCGCAAAAGGCATCATCACCGGAAAAATATTTGAATATTTAATGGCAAAACGCCCAATTTTGGCCATTGCGCCAATCAATGGTGATTTGGCTGAAATCATAAAAGAAACCAACGGCGGCTTGGTGGTTGATTTTGGTGATAAAAACTTCTTAAAAATGGCTATATTGAATTTATATCTTAAATTTAAACAAGGAAATTTAACTATTGATTCAAAAAATATTGCACAGTTTCACAGAAGAGAACTGACAAAAAAAGTATCTGAAATAATTTATAAGATTACAGAATGAAAAAAATTGTTACCATATTAGGTGCACGGCCACAATTTGTAAAAGCGGCGGTTTTAAGCCGTATAATTGCGAAATACAACGCCTTTGAGGAAGTGATTGTTCATACCGGACAGCATTATGACGCCAATATGAGCGACATATTTTTTGATGAAATGGAAATTCCGAAGCCGAAATACAATTTGGCGATTAATGGATTGAGTCACGGCGCCATGACCGGGCAAATGCTTGTGGAGATTGAAGCGGTTTTAATGAAGGAAAAACCTGATTTGGTGGTGGTTTATGGAGACACAAATTCTACCTTGGCAGGCACTTTGGCCGCAAAAAAAATGAATATCAAGGTGGTTCATGTGGAAGCCGGTTTACGCTCATTTAACATGAAAATGCCCGAAGAAATCAATAGAATTTTAACCGACAGAATTTCCGATTTATTGCTTTGCCCAACAGACACTGCCATAGAAAATTTGCAGAAAGAAGGTTTTACAAATTTACCTGCAAAAATGGTGAAATGTGGCGATATTATGAAAGATGCCGTTGAATTTTACGATAAAATTTCTGAAGAGAAATCTTCCGTAATTTCCAACTTAAAATTAATTCCTAATGAATTTGTTTTGGCAACAATTCACCGTCAGGAAAACACGGACGACCCGGAAAAACTAAAAGAAATTTTTGAAGGCTTGCAATTAATCAGCAAAGAAAAACAAGTGGTGTTGCCTTTGCATCCAAGAACAAAAGCCATTTTGAAACAGTATCAATTAACTTATGATATTAAAATAATTGATCCGGTTGGCTATTTTGATATGTTGGAATTGCTGAAAAAATGTAATTTGGTGGTTACAGATAGCGGCGGACTCCAAAAGGAAGCTTTTTTTAACAAGAAATATTGTATTATTGTCAGGGAAGAAACGGAATGGGTGGAACTGGTTGCCAACAGATTTGCAAAAATTGTGGGC
>DAIQBF010000341.1:0-2318 GCA_036781305.1 Lutibacter sp. | reverse complement strand
GCAATATTTTCATATTGAATTTTTGGCGGATTGTTAAAGTAGGAATTCATTAAATTTTGAATCTTGCTGTCGTCGAAAAAATCGACGCCTTCAATTTTATTGAACTGGTCCTCAACCCCAATAACGACATAAGAATTATTTTCGGGGTTTGAATTTGACAAGGCGCAAACGAGTTTTAAAAATTTAGCTTTTCCCTCTTTATGATTCAATGAAATTTTCAGCTTCTTGTCATAAAAGCTATTTTCATCATTATGAGCCAACAAATTTTTTATTAAAAGCCGCTTGTTAATCATTTCATCTATCTCATTCTCTGTTTAAAATAGTTGCACTTGCTTGTGCCGTTGGATATACGATCAGATCTTCTATATTAACGTGGTAAGGTCGTGATATCACAAAGTAAATAATATCCGCAATATCTTCCGGCTGCAAAGCTTTAAATCCCTTATAAACGTTTTTTGCTTTTTCTTTATCACCCTTAAAACGAACTTCAGAAAATTCGGTTTCCACAGCACCCGGGTGAATTGCCGAAACCCTAATATTGTGTTTGTTTAAATCGAGCCGCATTGCTTTATTTAAGGCATTTACCGCATATTTTGAGGCACAATATACATTTCCATTAGGATATACTTCTTTGCCTGCAATAGAGCCAATATTTACCACAAAACCCTCATTTCTTTCCACCATTTGGGGAAGTATTGCTCTTGAAACGTATAATAAACCTTTTACGTTGCTATCAATCATAGCGTCCCAATCGTCTATATTTCCTTCCTGAATAGAACTCAAGCCATGAGCGTTACCCGCATTGTTGATTAAAATATCAATTTTTTTGAATTCATTTGGAAGTGATGCAATCGCTTTAAAAACTTCGTCTCGGTTGCTAACATCAAATTGTAGCGTAGTGACATCCGTTAATTTACCCAATTCCTCTTTTAATTCCGAAAGCTTATTGCTGCGACGACCACAAAGAATCAATCGTATTTTGTTTTCAGCAAAAAGTTGCGCAGTTGCTTTTCCTATTCCTGAAGTTGCTCCTGTAATAAACGCTGTTTTATGATTCATTTGTATTGTTTTTTTCAAAATATAAAGATACAAAAAAAAGCCGCTCCGATGAGGGAGCGGCTAACTCAATTGGTTATAAATAACCAACCAAAAATCAACTAACCAAACTTTATTTTAAATTTCTTCTAATTTCTGTTTTTCTAAACACTTTTGTTCTTGCTCTTCCTTTATCGCTTGTGGCACTTTTTGCCAAACCTGAACTTGGTTTCAAGTACTGTATATATCCTCTTCCAGTGAACTCATATGTTGTGCCAGAAGCTATATGATACAAACTTATTTTCCCATCATTAATAACGGTCAACTCAAACTTTTCAGTACCTGAAGAATCATAATCTAATGTTAAAATTTTTAGATTGTCATATCCTTGTACATTGGCCACCGTATAATCTCCTACATAATCCCAATAGATGTTTGCAATTGTTGTGCCAACATTATCTTGAGAAGAATAAAATGTTGTTAAATTTTCTGGGGTAAACTGTAAAAAATTCTCATTATCAAATTCATTTATGGCACCGGCATCACTTGCATAAGTTTTTTCCCAGGCTTGATATTCCTGCAAGAAATATTCGATATTATCATAAAAAACTTGATCATAGTTAAAAGTGGATTTTTGGTAACCCACTAAATTATAGGTAACATTGTTATAATTATCTCTTAATTTTATATTGTTTACCGACAATTGAATGACGTCGAAATCGTAAAATCCGTCTATGTTGTGATCTATTTCTAGAATTCCTGTATAGGTATCATAATATCCAATTTGAATGCCGTAGCCATTTCCTGTTGTTCCAATCCCCACCAAATTGTTATTGGCATAAACTTTTCCGTTTATAAATGATATGGTGAAAGCTTTCGATAAAAATGGAACATCTCCGGTTCCTGTGGTATTATTGTAATCTATGTACCATAAATCATTGGCTGTAACAACTTCTTCAAGTGAAACATAATAAGGTTCATCAATGGTATTGTCAACAATACAGGAAGTGAACGACATTCCAATAACCAACGTTCCTAAAAGTAATTTTAAAGTCTTCATAATCATACGGTGTTTTGGTTCTTTCATTTGAATTTCAATTTTTATGCCAAAAAATATTTATGTATCTTTATGTCGATTAAAATCGTCTAATTTTTAATGTTTTGAACAAAAGAATTAAATGGGGAATTATTGGGTTGGGTAAAATCGCCCAAAAGTTTGTGAACGACTTATTGCTCTTGGATACTGTTGAACTGGAAGCAGTGGCTTCGAGAGATTTGGGGAA
>DAIQBF010000340.1:0-2366 GCA_036781305.1 Lutibacter sp. | reverse complement strand
TGTATAAGCCATGGCAATCATTGTAAATTTAGATGTAATGATGGCAAAGCGGGAAATGTCACTAAATGAACTTTCTGAAAAAGTTGGGTTGACTTTATCGAATCTTTCTATTTTAAAGACGGGAAAAGCAAAGGCAATTAGATTTAGCACGTTGGAGACAATTTGTAAGGTATTGGAATGCCAGCCAGGTGACATTTTAGAATATGTTGATGACGACCATAAAACAACGACCCGTTAATAGCACCTACACCCAAACAGGGTTTTCGAGCAATGCAAATGAGGTAGAAATAATTGATCGTCATTAAAATAGAAGATGTCGAAAAGTTAGCGATTGTACCAGCAGGAGAAATATTGAATTACGAATTTCCGGCGTCTTTCGAAATTACTGCATATAGACCCTCCAAAGATTTGAAAATACCACAGACCCGTATTTCGGAGATTATAAAGGGAACCGTCCAATAAGAGAGTTTTAATTTGATATATATTTATATTTAAACTTTCGCACATGTGCGGGATCTACGCACTTGTCAAGTCGTTTATATACAGGTTGTAAAACATATCGAAAAAGCCGAAACATGAAACTAAATCAAATATTTGTATCTTTGAATTGTGGAAAAAATAGGTGAAATAGAAATTAGAGTTGTCGGGAAATCAGGAAATCAAAATTTAAGTCCAGATAATTATGACATTAAGCATATTGCAGCGATTTTGCAAAATGTAGAGGACTTATTATACCCTAATAACAAAAAGGACAGACCAATCATCACTTATGATATTCAAGAAGGCTCTGTACGACATTTGTTTAAAACAACTATTCAGGCTGTAATTGGATTTAGTGCAGTATTGTCACAAGTTCAAGCGAATGAATCTATCGATTTTTTAGAACTTAAAACTGCACGAGCGATAGAAAATATTCAAAATTTGTCACGCCAAAAAAACTATGAATTTCAAATAAAAACGTCTTTAAACGACAATTACGAATTAACAATTAGTCCTGCTACTAAATTTTTTAGGACTGAAAATATTTGGGTTGATGCAGAATTTTACTTCTATGGAATATTAAAAGATGCCGGTGGAAAAAGTAAGGCCAATATTCATCTGGACACTGAAGATTATGGATATCTCTCAATTGAAACTGGAGAGGAATTCTTGAAAGAAAGGGAAGAAAATTTACTTTACAAGCAATATGGTGTTCGTGCAACGGGAAAACAAAACATTGAAACTGGCGAAATTGACACTAAGACACTATTATTGATTGAACTAATTGACTATAATCCGAAATTCGATAATGCGTATTTGAATTCATTGATTATAAAGGCCAAGAAAAGCTGGAAAGATATAAATCCAGAGGAATGGTTGCTCAATTTAAGAGGAGGATATGAAGCATAGTGTAATGCTTGATACAAGCTTTTTTATTCGTCTACTTAATGATGAAGATCCACTTCACTCAAATGCTGTAGGTTATTTCAAATATTTTTTGGAAAACGAAATAAACCTGAAGGTTTCAACTATTTCAATTGCAGAATATTGCGTTCTTGGCAAACTGGAAGATTTACCACTGAAAAACATTCAGATTCTCCCATTTAACCTCAAAGATGCAGAAAGGACTGGGAAATTTGCAAAAACCCTTTTTAACGAAAATAAAATTAGTTTAGAAAAATTGTATCCTCGTGCTATAATTCCTAATGATTCAAAACTTTTTGCGCAATCAGACCTTGATAATACCATTTCACATTTTGTCACTTCTGACGTTCGTTCAAAAGGCACTTTAGCTTTATTAAGGAATGGAATTACTCCCAAATTTGAAATTATTTATTGATGTTCCCTATTCAGAAACATTTGGTATTCTGGATTTATAAAAACACGTTTTACAACAACGGTTACGTTACACAACCCCATAATTTTTAAAACCAATCCCAAATAAAACCCTTCAAGCAACTTTGTTATTCCTTTTGATTCAATAAGTCTGTTTCTCCAAAAGACTCATTGGTTTTAACCCAAATTTCCCTAAATTACCCCATCAACAAACCAGACACCATTCTCAATGCAACCAAAACCCCTAAAACCCAGAAAAGCAATAAACAAAGCCTTTCTAAAGATAAAACCAAACCGCACTGAGATTGAGCGTTTTAAAACCAACTTGATTGAACTGCTGGACCGCACCAACGACACCGAAAGCGAGGAGTTCCACAAAAACCTGGTTTCAGATTTCCTAAAGAGAACCTATTACGAACCCAACCACTACATAAACACCAAAGGCAGGAACGATCTGGTAATCCACAACGGCAACAAGGCAAAATCCACCGTGGGCGTGATTATTGAAGCCAAGAAGCCCACCAACAAGGCAGAGATGGTCACCGAGGAAA
>DAIQBF010000339.1:0-2411 GCA_036781305.1 Lutibacter sp. | reverse complement strand
ACGTTGTTTTAGTTGCACATCAATATCGGCAAATGCGTTTTCTCTGTTGTTTCTAAAGCTTACCAAGCCGTTGTAAATAGCCACCAGCCAGATGACCAATATTGCTACAATTCCCAATATAATAAATATTCCCATAATGTTGATTTTTTTACTTGATTAATAATATCCAAATATAACAATTAAAACCTATTTAAAAGAATCCATGTGTTTGCAAATATTAACACTGATTATCATAAAAATTATAAAATAAAACAGTTAATAATCAAAACGATTACTTTTGAGTGGAAGCTAGTCGCAGCAAAACCTCAATCTACTTTGAGTAGCACAAACAACCTGAGTTATGCTTTGCCCTTTTGTTCGATTTAGAAAAATAAAATAGTAAAACTTTAAATCGGGATTGTGCAAAATATACATTTTTTCCGACCTTTATTGTTGTGTTTTATTATTTTGTGTAACACCACTTCATCTTTTTAGGCTGGTGGAATTATATTACTTGCCAGAATTTTTGTTAACTGGGTTTAATCTGTTAGAAACCAGAAGTTTTTAATCTTTGGCAAGTACATTATAAATATAAATGATTATTTTAAAATTTATTCTTTCCATATTGGCAGGGTAAACTTAAATTGACTGCCTTTATTTACAACGCTTTCAACCCAAATTTTACCGCCATGACTTTCAACAAAATCCTTGCATAAAATTAACCCCAATCCTGAGCCCTGTTCATTTGCTGTTCCCAAACTTGAATTTATTTCGTTGACATTGAATATTGCTTCAATTTCAGCTTCTGAAATTCCCACTCCATTGTCTTTAACCGTAATTTCAACAAAATCATTTTTAAAGGTTGAATAAATTTGTATTTCGCCTTTTGGTTGGGTAAATTTTATGGCGTTTGAAATTAAATTTCTAAGAATGGTGTCTAACATATTCTCATCGGCTTTAACAAAAATTGTTTTACCAACGGTATTTGAAATAGTGATGTCTTTATTAATTGCCTGAATTTCCAAAAATGAAACCACATTGGCTACTTGTTGCGCCAAGTTTATATTTTTCGGGTTAAATTTTAATTTGTCCGACTGTGAATTTGCCCAAATGAGCAGGTTATCGAGCAAGCCTGAAACTTTTGCGGTTGAACCTTTAATTATTTTTAAAAATTTTAACCGTTTTGCTTCATTATATTTATCATTATTTTCAATCATAAGTTCCGTAAATCCTGTTATTGAATTGAATGGATTTTTTAAATCATGGGCAATAATGGAGAAAAATTTATCTTTTGTGCTATTTAATTGTTTTAATTTATCGCTTTGCTCATCAATTTCATCTTTCATCTTATGCACCTGATAATTTTTAAATTCCAATAAATTATAAGCTTTTTTCTTAGATGCGTTTTGTTGAATCAATAAAATAAGTAAGAAAGCGAAGATGACCATAGCAATAATTAAAAAATGGGTATATTTTTTTTCCTTTTCATAATTTAATTGTGCTTTTTCACTCGTTTTTGATAAATCTATAATGGTATATTGTGATTTTTCTAGCTCATTTAAGGTATTGAATAATTTAATCTTTTTTATCCTGTCCATTTTCAACAAACTATCTCTTATGCCAGTATATTGTTTTAAGCGATCTAACGCCAAAGCATTGTTCCCAAAACCCTCGTAGGCTATTGATGCCTGTAATAAATTTTCTGTTTTATAGTCCAAATTGCCAATTTCATCGGCTATTGCATAACTTTTTCTAGCGGCATGAATAGCATTTTGATACTTTTTTTGTTTATTTTCAACATCGGCAATATTTAAAAGTACTACGGCCTGCAAATTTTTTTCTCCTAAACTATCCGCAATTTTCATTGCTTTATCTAGATATTTCTTCGATTCTTTATATTTTTTTAAATTGATATAACAATCGCCAATATTATTATAATTGACCGCAATGCCATATTGATCGTTCAATTCTTCTGCAATAGCGATAGATTTTTTATAATAATCCAGTCCTTCTTTAATTTTTCCATTGTCGGCCAATGTATTCGCAATATTTGTATAGGATCTTGAAATCCCATATTTATCGTTTAGTTTCTTATAAATGAGTAATGCGTCACGAAAATATTTTTCAGCCAATTCATAATTTTCTTCTTCATAATACAAATTGCCAATGTTGGTATAATTTGATGCGATACCATCATTATTTGATATTTCCTTATTAAGTTTCAACGATTTTAGATAATATTCAATAGCCTTGTCTTCTGCGTATAATTCTGAATAATTGATACCAAGAGAGTTGTATATCACGGCCATTTTCTTTTTATCATTCAGTTTTTCACATATCAAAAAAGCATCATTATAATTTTTTATGGCATCTTTATAGTTAACAGTTTTTTTTTTTTTTTTTTTAATTGTATTTAGTGTTTGTATAATTTT
>DAIQBF010000338.1:0-2502 GCA_036781305.1 Lutibacter sp. | reverse complement strand
AGGGGAATGATTAATGGCGAACTGCATCTGTACCAATAAAATAATAAATCATAAACAGATGAAAAATACTATTTCTGAACGAATTTTTGATTTTTTAAAAAATTATCCACCATTCAATTTAGTGGCCAACACAACTTTGTTGGAAGTTTCCCAAAAGGTGGAAATTCAATATTTTGAAAAGGATCAAATTATTTTCAGCCAAAATGATATTCCACACGAACATTTTTATATTATTAATCAGGGATCCATAAGGCTTTACCGATTTGTGGAGAACGAAAAACAGATGCTTGATATTTGCGATGAAGGAGATTTATTTGGCTTGAGACCTTTAATAATGATGGAAAATTATTTAATGGGTGCTTCTGCAAATGAAGAAACTATTTTATATGCAATTCCAATTGCTTTATTTCACGATATTATTTTAAGCTATCCAAAAGTTAGCCAATTTTTAATTGCGAGTTTTGCCACAAATACGCGTGAGCCTTTTTCGGAAAAACACAAAGGCAAATTGTTTGCAAATGTTTCCGCCATTCAAAAGGTTGCGCATGGACTTTCTGAAATTCAATCTGCAAATTATAATAAAAACCCAATTACCTGTTCACCAGATACAACTGTTCAAACGGCTTGTATCATTATGACAAAAAAAATAATTAATTCCATCATTATTACGGAAAATGAAATTCCAATTGGAATTATTACTGATAAAGATATCAAAACAAAAATAGGGACAGGTTTATATAAAATCACCAGTAAAGTAAGTGATATTATGACCAAACCCGTGGTTACTTTTCCACAAAACATCTCCGTTGCAGAAGCGCAAATTATGATTTTAAAGCATAAAGTTTCCCATTTATGCATTACCAAAGACGGCACCAATAAAACGGAACTTGTTGGAATTTTAACCCAACAAGATTTAATTTTAACACAAGGCAACAGTCCGTCGTTGCTCACCAAAGAAATTAAAAATGCCAAGGATGCCGAAACACTTAAATATATAAGAACAAAAGCATCAGACTTAACCAGAGGATATCTCGAGCAGGAAATACCCATTTATTTTGTGACAAAAGTAATTTCTGAAATAAACACAGCCATCACAAAAAAAGCAATAAGTTTATCGATTTCAGAAATTGGAAAACAGCCTCCTGTGTCATTTTCTTGGCTGGCATTGGGAAGCCAGGGGAGAAAAGAGCAGTTATTAATGACCGACCAAGACAATGCTTTGGTATTTGAAAATGTAGCACCTGCGGATTACAATGCAGTGAAAAATTACTTTTTGGAGCTGGCTGAAAAAGTGACCGAAAAATTGAATATCGTTGGTTTTGACTATTGTCCGGCAAACATTATGGCCAGCAATCCAAAATGGTGCATTTCTTTGGAAGAATGGAAACAGCAATTTGAAGCTTGGATAACCGACCCAATTCCGGAAAAAATATTGTTAAGCATTATCTTTTTTGATTTTGAGCTGATTTATGGCGATGAAACACTTTACACAAAAATGGCCGAAAGCGTCTTTAAAACCATTGAAAAAAATCAGATATTTTTAAGCTTCTTAGGAAAAGTCACTTTAGACAATCCGCCTCCTTTAGGATTCTTTAAACAATTTTTGGTTGAACAGGACGGAGAAAACAAAGATAGTTTCAATATAAAAAGCCGAGCCATCAGGCCTTTGGTGGATGCCGCCAGAATTCTATCCTTACATCATAATTTAAGGGTGAACAATACCATCGCCCGTTATGAAAAATTGATGGAAATTGAACCTCAAAACAGGGATTTATTTGAATCTTGCGCCAATGCGTTTAAAATTTTATTGCAATTTAGAACATCCCAAGGTTTAGCAAATAACGACAATGGAAAATTTGTGGACATCAACAGCTTGAACAAAGCCGACAGGCTTAAATTAAAAAGTTGTTTTAAACCCATAAAAAACGTGCAGGAAGCTATAAAAATGCGTTTTAGAACTTCCCAAATCCCACAAATATGATTCGTTTTTTCAAAAAAAAACAGGTTCCAGAATTTTGGCAGAAGCACCTATACAAGGTGCGAAACAGCCAAAAATATGCAAATTTTGAAAACATCAGATTTGTGGCCATCGATACGGAAACAACAGGTTTTGACTATAACAATGACAGAATTCTTTGTATTGGTGCAGTTGCTATAAAAAATAACAAAATTTTAGTTTCTGATTCCATTGAAATTTACATAAAGCAGGATGTTTTCAACAAAGAAACCGTGAAAATCCACGGCATCAGAAAAGATGGAAATGAAATTAAATTCAGTGAGGAAGAAGCTCTTATTAAATTTATTGACTATTTGGATGACGGTGTCATTGTTGCACATCATACCGCGTTCGACATAAATATGATTAACCAGGCATTGAAACGATTAAACGTTGGACCATTAGAATCTAAAGATCTGGACACCAATTACATCCACAAAAAGATTGCAAAAACCAATAGTTATAAAAAAATATTCAGTTTGGAGGAATTGTGCGAAATATACAAC
>DAIQBF010000337.1:0-2513 GCA_036781305.1 Lutibacter sp. | reverse complement strand
TTTAATGAAGGACGAAAAATATCAAATTGACCACAGCCAATACATAAAAACCCGTTTGTTTGATATGTGGCTGGGCGATTGGGACCGACACGAAGACCAATACCGCTGGGCAACTTATAAAAACAAAGACGGCAATGTAACCTACGCTCCCATTCCAAGAGACCGCGACCAGGCTTTTCCTAAATTCGACGGATTTTTAACGCAGGCAACCACAAATTTAGTTCCGGCGCTTAGATTGATGCAGTCGTTTGGCGAGAACATTAAAAATATAAAAACCTTTAACCAGGTTATTTATAAAACCGATATGACACTCATCAACCAGTCAAGTTTAGAAGAATGGCTTGCGGAAGCCAACTTTTTAACAGAACGTTTGACTGATGAAGCCATTGAAAATGCATTCGCAAATTTTCCTGAGGAATTGAAAGACAAAAACATAGATAATATTAAATCCAATTTAAAGAAAAGAAAAAATCATATTGCCTTCTGGGCAAAGGAATATTATAAAATTTTAAACAAAAATGCCATTATTATTGGAACCAATAAAGATGATGTTTTTGAAATTACGCGTTTGGAAAATGGAAATACACACATTAAAGTTATCAGAAATAAGAAAAATCTAAAGGATAAAGACTTGGTGTATGAAAAAATCTTTTCTCCAGAAATCACCAAAGAAATATGGTTGTACGGTTTGGATGACAAAGACCATTTTACAGTGAATGGCAATGGGAAAGCAACCATAAAAATTCTGATTATTGGCGGCCAGAATAAAGACACTTATACCATTGAAAATCCATCGAAAATTCAAATTTACGATTACAAAACCAAAGAAAGTATTTTTGAAGGAAAAGAGGTAAAAACAACACTTACGGACAATTACGAAATCAACAATTTTGACCACCATAAATTTAAGCACAACCAACAACAAATTTTGCCTTCTTTTGGCTACAATCCCGATGATGGTTTTAAAATTGGCGCTGTAACCCATTTCACTACATTTAACTTTGAAAACAACCCATTTTCACAAAAACACACATTTGGCGCAAAATATTTTACGGCTACCAACGGTTTTGAAGTAAGTTACAAAGGTGAATTTGCCAATATCATTGGAAAATTAAATTTGGGACTGGAAACCATGTACACAACGCCGGCTTTTAGCCAAAACTTTTTTGGATTCGGCAATGAAACTATTAATTTGGAAGATGATTTAGATATTGAATATTACCGTACAAGATTGGAACAATTCCAAACTAAATTAGCGCTTATAAAGCACGGGAGGGTTGGAAGTTTATGGAATATTAGCGTTCTTTTTCAATACATTAAACCCAATGATAATGACAATCGTTTTGTGGAGCAATTATTTTCTCCTGCAGCATTGGAAGCTAAAAAATTTATGGGAATTGAAACCAGCTACAGCTTTATAAACAAAAATAACAAGGCGTTTCCAACGTTGGGAATTGAGTTTAATGTTACCACAGGATGGAAAACCAATATAGAGAAAAACGAACAAAACTACGCCTATTTCAGTCCGGCTTTGCAAATTGATTATCCAATCCTCAAAAATGATATCCTAACTTTATCAACACTTTGGAAAGGGAATATCCTCTCAAATTCCAATTTCGAATTTTACCAGACGACGAGTGTTGGCGGAAAAGACGGATTAAGAGGTTACAGAAATGAACGCTTTTCCGGAAAAAGTTCTTACTATCAAAATACCGATTTCCGTTTGAATTTGTTCAAATTTAACGCGGGCTTGGTTCCGGCAAAATTCGGAATTTTTAGCGGGTTTGACTACGGAAGGGTTTGGTTAAATAACGACGATTCTAACAAATGGCATACTTCTGCAGGTGGCGGAATTTACGCAAACGGAGCAGGATTATTTACATTGCAAACATCCTACTTCAGCTCTGATGACGGTGGCCGATTTATGTTCGGATTGGGATTTGGTTTTTAATGATTTCGCGATAAAAACTGTCAGGAAATACCTTATAAACAGTCTATTTTGTTGTGTTTGCCTTTTTATGCAAACAATTTTATAAGCAATCGAAAAATAAATAAAATGAAAAACAGTTTAATTATTGCGCTAATCATCATTGCAATTGTGATGATTGTCATTGGCATTTCGGCAAAAATTCTTCCTCCGGCACTTACGGGAGTTGGATTTATTGTTATTGCAATATTATTTAATAAAAACAAGACGTGAATTTAAGAATTTCAGTTCTAACTTTTTTCACCCTACTTTCTTGTCAAGAACAACCGAAAGCGGCTTTTGACGAGTGCGCATTTTACGATTTAAAGCAACCAAGCGCTGTTTGGGAAATGCCTGAGGTGCTTGGCGAAATATCGGGAATTGAAATTTTAGCGCAGCAAAAAGTAATTTGCCACAATGATGAAGACGGAAATTTGTTTGTTTACGATTTAAACAATAAAACCCTTGAAACTACAATCCCTTTTGCTGAAGCTGGCGATTATGAAGATGTGGCAATTAAAGACAGCACTGCTTTTGTGTTGCGATC
>DAIQBF010000336.1:0-2514 GCA_036781305.1 Lutibacter sp. | reverse complement strand
GACAGCGGGTCGATATTTACCGGACAGGCTTCCACGCAGGCATTGCAAGTTGTGCAGGCCCAAAGTTCTTCGGCTGTTATATAATCATTCAATAATTGTTTGCCATCCTCAACAAATTTGCCGTTTTTATCAATATTTTTACCAACCTCTTCCAAACGGTCTCTGGTTTTCATCATAATGGCACGAGGAGACAGTTCTTTTCCGGTGATATTGGCCGGACAAACAGCAGTGCATCTTCCGCATTCGGTACAAGTATAGGCATTCATTAATTGCACCCAACTTAAATCGGCCACATCACTCGCGCCAAATTTTTCGGGTGGTGCGGCGTTTTCATCAGGTGCCGCATAAAGGTCGGCACTTGGATCCATCATCAATTTAACTTCATTGGTAACAGCTTCTAAATTTGTAAATTGACCTTTCGGTTTCAAATTTGCAAAATAGGTGTTTGGAAAAGCCAGTAAAATATGAAGATGCTTTGAATAGTACAAATAATTTAAGAACACTAAAATACCAACAATATGCAACCACCAAGCGGTTCTTTCGATACTATTTACCAAAGTAATACTAGATTCTTGGAATAGAGAAGCAATGTATTGGCTTATTGGATTTCCAACATTTAAATTTTGAAAATGATTGTCGGTTGCATTCATTATCAAGAACAATGACATTAAAATCATTTCGAAATATAAAATATTCAGCGCATCATTTTTTGGCCAGCCTTTCATTTCCTTATTCCAGAAACGCGGAATTTGCAACACCATTCTGCGAATCCAAAATATAATTACCGATACCAACACCATGAAGGCCAATATTTCAAAAGAACCTATCAAAAAGCTATAGAAACCTCCCAAGACTGAAAAAACACGGTGCGTTCCTAAAAGTCCGTCGATGATTATTTCCAACACTTCAATGTTGATAATAATAAAACCTGCGTAAACGATAATGTGCAATATCCCAGCAATTGGTCGTTTTACCATTTTTGATTGTCCAAAAGCAATTTTAAGCATATTTTGAAAACGCTCTTTTGGAAAATCGGATCTGTCGATATTTTTGCCAAGCTTTATATTTCTGACAATTTTTTTGCTGTTTTTCACAAAAAAACCAATTCCTAAAATTAAAAGAATTGCAAATGCTATGTTATCAATATAATTCATACATTTTGGCTTTTTGTTATTTTCAATATTTTAACTTTTATGTTGCTAGCCCAATGATTTTTAATTCTCTAACTCAACCTTAGGCTCAGCTACATATCCTTTATCCCTTTTTCCGAATAAAGAAAAGTGGACAAAGCGTTTTGGATGTAATTTCATATCACGCAACAACTCGTTCAATTCCTTAGATGCACCTGTCAGGTTGTTGTACATTTCTTCATCTTTCAGCAATTTCCCCAAAGTTCCTTCTCCCGATTCGACGTTTGCCAAAATACTGTTTAAATTATTTACGGTGGTTTCCAAATTTTTAATGGTTGTTCCAAGATTTGAATTGGCCAAAGAATCTGAAAGTTTTGCGAAATTGCCGGTCATTAACTCCGTATTGGTTAATGTATTCCCTATTTTAACTTTATTTGTCGCCACCATTTCGTTTACTGATTTTGAGATGGCATTGAAGTTTGAAACTGTTTCATTTAATTGCGCAATGCTCGATTTTAAATCGGCTTTGGTTTTGGCATCCATAATTTCATTTAACCCTACCAATAAAGAATCTGTGCTTACAACAGCGTTTTCGACTTTTGCAAATAGGGGTTTTAAGTTTTCGGATATGGAAGTAATCATATCAGCTTCTGTTTCTCCTCGGAAAAAATCTCCAGATTTAGCAGTCTCTCCTTCATAGGAAGGCACAAGTGCCAACGATTTTCCACCCATTAAACTGGCGCTATAAATTTTAGCAATGCTGTTTTTTGAAAATTCCAAATCAGTTTCAACACTAAATTCTACAGTTAACCAACCGTATTTGGCGGAATCTTTATTAAACTTTACAGCAATAACCTTCCCTACTTCCAAGCCATTTAATGTGACAACACTTGATGTATTAAGACCATCCACATTGCTATATTCAGTAAAATAGGTTTTTGATGCAGCATCAAATAAATTTAGGCCTTTTACGTAATTATAACCCCATATAAATAAGGCAATTACAGTTATGGCAACAATACCCGTTTTTAACTCTCTGGTAATTTTCAAATCAATTCAATTTATTTGAGCAATATTACTAATTATTTTTGGGAGTACTAAAAAAAATACGCTATGATTTTTTTAAAACATCTTCAATCGCTATTTTTTTTCCATTTTCAAATGCCACAATAAAAGCAGACGTATATCCTTTTGATTTAGCCAATTCGTGTAATTTTTTTATTTCATTATAATCGGATGTATTGCCTAAATAATATTTATAGATGCCGTTAACTTTATCACGTTCAATATTCCTGAGCCCATTAAAATTATAGGATTTTGTATCTATCTTATTGGAACCCGCAGCAATTTGGACTTTAAATACAATATTATTAAAAATATTATT
>DAIQBF010000335.1:0-2531 GCA_036781305.1 Lutibacter sp. | reverse complement strand
TTTGGCGTACTTAAAGTTAAAAAATGATTTTTCCGAAGTAAAAAAGCTTGTTCCATTATATAAAACGGATCACATACTATCAAAACAAATCAATTATATTTAGCTGACATAACTTTAGGCTTTTAGGCGCTCCAAACTTTAGGCATTTATTCTATTTTCAAATTTATCCAAAAATATAAACGTTGTAAACTACATTTATTTTTTAGACCTTTGAGAAAATTTTAAAATGGGTATTTTTAGGGTTATCCTGTGTATTATTTTCCCGCCTTTAGCAGTTATCGACAAAGGTTGCGGCTCATTTATAATCGTTTTTATTTTAAATTATTTGGGTTAGATTGCAGTAGTTATTACAGCTTTAATGATAAATAACAATTTTATAAAATAAAAAAAATAAAGTTAATTGATTTAGGATTAAAAGATTACAAAGAAACTTGGGATGTTCAGGAAGAACTCTTTCAAAAGATCATTAACCTGAAAATTGACAATCGAAAAAACAGCACAACTCACAAAACGCCAAATTATTTTTTGTTTGTGGAGCATCCGCATGTTTATACGCTCGGCAAAAGCGGCGATATGAGTAATTTATTGTTAAATGAAACCCAACTTACCGAAAAAGGTGCCACTTTTTATAAAATTAATCGCGGTGGCGACATCACGTATCACGGTCCCGGACAATTGGTTGGCTATCCGATTTTGGATTTGGACAATTTTTTTACCGATATTCACAAATACCTTCGGTTTTTAGAAGAAGTAATTATTTTAACACTCGATGAATACGGCATAAAAGCCACACGAAGCGAAGGCGAAACCGGTGTTTGGCTTGGCGTAGGAACACCTTTTGCCCGTAAAATTTGTGCCATGGGCGTGCGAACCAGCCGTTGGGTAACGATGCACGGTTTTGCGCTGAACGTAAATGTAAATCTGGGTTATTTCGACAATATTATTCCCTGCGGAATCAAAGGAAAATCCGTAACTTCTTTAGAAGCAGAATTGAATAAAAAAGTTCCTTTAGAAGAAGTGAAAACAAAGGTTTTAAAGCATTTTTCTGCATTGTTTGAAGCGGAATTTGAGGAATTTAGGATGTAAGATTTACGATTTAAAAATTTTGAATTTTTAATCTTTATACCAAATTAACTTTTAACTTTTAACTTTTCTAAATTACCCAGCTAGCGCGAGCTTCCAGCTCGTGACTGTAGAAATTTAAGTTCGAAGAAGCGCGAGCGAGACGCTCGCACCAGCAATTGGGGGACAGGTCGCGACCTGTCCCTACTAACTTTCTTCATTAAAAAACACCTTATAAAACATCATTTTTTTATCCTCATCATAGCCTTTTTCCAAGTATTCGCTGGATGCTTCCGGTGCGTCAATATCCAGTTTTATAACAATGTTGGTGTCTAATTTAATTTCGGTTTTAATTTTTTGCTTTTGCTTTTTGAACACCGCTTCAGAAACCGTAAACTGATTTCTCACCAACACATCGTTCAACGTTTCGTATTGCTTTTTATAATCGTCGAATTTCGATTTTTGCTCCTCATTTTCTTCAAAAATATTTTCCTTGAAATCGTTGATATTCACCAACTCATTGGTTTTAAAAAAGTCAACAGCTCTTGCCAAAAACGTATTTTTTTCCTGAATTCCCAACTCTTCTTTGATGATTTCTTCAGAAAATTCTTTGCACATTTCCAAATAATTCTTGGTATGCTGGTTGTTGTCATCGGCATATTTTACATTCAAAAAGTTTTGAATCCAGTAAAGCGAATCGTAATTATTGGTGTCAACGCTCAAAACCACTTTTCCTTCAGCATCGGTTGTATTGATAATTAAACAGCCTTTATCCAGTTTTTTGGTGCTTATTCCCTTTTGCACATACACATCCAAACTGTTGTTTTCCATATGCGTTTGAAAGAAATCCAGTTTGTTTTCAATCTTAAAAATCCCCAAAGCCTGCGTAATTACTTCCTTATATTCCACATCTTCAAAAAGTGCCACAATCACATCGCCGGTTTTTATTTGTGCGGAATTCGATTGCTCAAATAGATGGTTCACAATGTGTCTTGAAACTTCAATAAACGAATCCTCGTCCTTAAAAACCTGCGCCGAATAACTGTTTATTTCATTTAATTCAATGTTTGCGTGGTGGTTAAAACGAAAACTCTCCGTTACATTTCCAAAAGGTTTTAGCAAAAAAGGCTTCATCAATTCATAACTTTCTTCATCAAAGGTGATTGCGTTTTCCGAAAAAATATTGGTGGCGCTGTTGAATTTATTCCCAACTTTATGGATAATCATTTTTGAAATGGCGGCTCTGGTTCTTTTAATCATCTGTTCGTTTTTATCAAGGGCAAATGTATCATTTTAATGGTAATTTTTTTGAGCAATTTCAAAAACAACGGTGTTAAAATTGGTCATTTGGGCTTGCCCGTTTTTTTTGGTGGGCGTTTCCCCCGCCAACTGGCTGGGGTCGGGCATTTCGTTTCAATCTTTTTTTCTTCGCCTATCGGCGAATCAAAAAAGGATTTTCACTTCAATCC
>DAIQBF010000334.1:0-2539 GCA_036781305.1 Lutibacter sp. | reverse complement strand
GCTCTATCTGGCATTTTAAAATGGCTTCGTCATTGGTGAATTTATAGCCCAAAAACTCCAACATATTTGAAGAACCGCTTACAGAAGAAACACCGTAATTCCCATGTTTGGCAACCTTATTTCCTGTTCCGGCAACAATGAATGAGGTTAAGGTTGAAATGTTAAAAGTGTTTTTTCCATCGCCGCCCGTTCCGCATAAATCAATTGTGTTAAATGCTGATAAATCTATTTTTACAGCCAATTCCAATAAAGCTTCCTGAAAGCCGGAAAGCTCTTCTACAGAAATTGGGCGCATCATAAAAACGGTTAAAAAAGATGCCATTTGAGAAGCATTGTAGCTATTATTCGCTATTTGCATAAGCACTTCACTGGCCTCAACTTTTGTTAAATATTGCTGTTCTATTAATTTGCTTAATATCGTTTTCATATAGTATTCGCTTCTATAAAATTTCTGACAATTTGCTCGCCAATTGGGGTTAAAATAGATTCTGGATGGTATTGAACCGCGCAAATATTGTGTTTTTTATGCTGTAAAGACATTACCGATCCAAATTCATCAACCGCCGTAATTTCCAATTCTTCGGGAAAATCATTTAATGAAGCAATCCACGAATGATAACGTGCAGCCTCAAATTCCATAGGAATATTTTTATAAATAACCGCCTCTGGACTTTTGACTTTTATGGTGGTGGCAACGCCATGAAAAACATTTTCCAAATTCTCTAACGAACCTCCAAACACTTCGGCGATGGCCTGCAAGCCCAAACAAACGCCAAAAATTGGTTTTGTTACGGCGTAAGTTTTAATCACTTCTTTTAAAATTCCGGCTTCATCCGGAATTCCGGGTCCGGGAGAAAGCATAATAAGATCGTATTTCCCCACTTCTTCCACTGTAATTTCGTCATTCCTAAAAACTGCGGGATATTCGTCCGTAATGCTTTCAACCAAATGCACCAAATTGTAGGTAAAGGAGTCGTAATTGTCTATGATGAGTATTTTCATTTTAAACGTTGATTTGTTTATTTGTGTAATCGTTTAATCGTTTTTTTATATCAAATCGTTTCTGCCAAAATCAGGACAGGTCGCAACCTGTCCTTACTAAATTTTTTCTGCCAAAATCAATGCCTTTTTCAAAGCAGCCAACTTGTTATTTACTTCCTGTAATTCTCCTTCTTCGGTTGAATTGATCACAATTCCAGCTCCTGCCTGATAAAACAAAGTATTATTTTTACTCACAAAAGAGCGAATGGCAATGGCCAAATTCACCGTGTTGTTTAAGCCTATAAATCCGACCGCACCTCCGTAAAATCCGCGGGTTTGGTTTTCATATTTGTCTATTAATTCCATCGCCTTATACTTTGGCGCGCCGCTTAACGTTCCTGCTGGAAACGTATCTCCCACTATTTCAATGGCTTTACCAATCGGTTTTCCCTGCACTGTTGAAACCAAATGAATGACGTGGCTAAAATATTGCACTTCCTTAAAAACTTCCACATTTACGTTGCTCGCGTGTTTGCTTAAATCGTTTCGAGCCAAATCCACCAACATCACATGTTCTGCATTTTCTTTTTTGTCTTTTGAAAGTTTTTCGCCCAATAAAATATCCTGCGCCATAATTCCGGTGCGTTTAAAAGTCCCGGCAATTGGGTTGATGATGGCTTTTTCCTTGTCAATTTTAATTTGTGCTTCGGGTGAAGAACCCGTCAATTTAAAGCTTCCATAATCGAAATAGAACAAATATGGTGACGGATTTATAGAGCGCAAAGCCCTGTAAACACTGAATTCATCACCCGTAAAGGATTGTTGAAACTGACGCGACAACACCAGTTGAAAAACATCGCCGCGTTTGCAATGCTCTTTTGCTTTAACCACATAATTTTTAAAATCGGCATCGGTACAATTGGAAGATTCTTCGCCAGAAGTCTCAAAATTATACAATCCGTAGGTACGCGCATTGATCAAGGTTTCAATTTCGTGGATTCTTGATTCTTCGCCTTCTTCCATATTTTCAATTAAAATAAGTTCATTGTTAAAATGGTTGATGGCAATAATAAATTTGAAAAAACTAAACTGAAAATCGGGAATTTCAGAAGCTGCCTTTTTTGCTTTTAATTTAATGGTTTCAAAATATTGGATGGCATTGTATGAAATATAGCCATAAAATCCGTTGAAACCTTTTATGGAATCATCACAATCTATTTTTACCGTATTGGTGTAGCTTTCAAAAATTGGATAAAAATTGCGATTTATTTCTTTGCGGTCAATTTCCTTATTTTTATAATGGTAAGTAAATACATTATTATCAGCCTTTAAAGTCACAATGGGTTCCGCGCAAATAAACGTAAAACTTTCCTCTTTGCTGTGATAATCAGAGCTTTCCAACAATAGACTGTTGGCATATTTGTCCCTAATTTTCGAATACATTCCAACCGGCGTAATGGTATCAGCCAACTGCGTTTTCGAGATTGTTTTAAATTTTATTTCTTTCATCTGTTTAATTTTTATTTTTTTGTTGGTACAGCTGCTGTTCGCCATTAAT
>DAIQBF010000333.1:0-2542 GCA_036781305.1 Lutibacter sp. | reverse complement strand
AAGACCGAGAAGGTGTGTTCGATTTTGTGACGCCTTATGCGGATTACGATTTAAAGGAAGTGGTGCGCTACGGAAAAGAAAAAGGGGTGGAAATTATTATGCACCACGAAACTTCTGCGGCAACTGAAACCTACGAAAAACAACAAGATACCGCTTATGCATTGATGCAAAGTTTGGGTATCCACGTTGTTAAAACAGGTTATGTAGGTAAAATTTTGCCAAAAGGTGAGTACCATCACGGACAATATATGGTGAATCAATACAACAATGCGGTAATAAAAGCGGTAAAATATCAAGTCGCCATCAATGCCCATGAACCAATTAAAGCTACGGGTTTGCGCAGAACGTATCCCAATACCATTTCTCGCGAAGGTTTGCGCGGACAAGAATTTAACGCCTGGGCTTCAGATGGAGGAAATCCACC
Organism: Lutibacter sp.; assembly: GCA_036781305.1. Taxonomy (GTDB): domain Bacteria; phylum Bacteroidota; class Bacteroidia; order Flavobacteriales; family Flavobacteriaceae; genus Lutibacter. Next base: position 2,118 of record DAIQBF010000333.1, on the reverse strand, counting down.
GGAACATTTATCGATTGTGGCTTTTACCAGAATGTTGGCAGGTCCAATTGATTATACACCGGGAATTTTTGACATTAAATTTGACAAGTGGAAAAAAGACAATCAAGTAAATACAACCATTGCGCAACAATTGGCTCTGTATGTGGTGATTTACAGTCCGATACAAATGGTAGCCGATTTAATTGAAAATTATGAAGGAAATCCCGCTTTTCAGTTTATAAAAGATGTTGGCGTAGATTGGCAAACAACAAAAGTATTGAATGGAGAAATCGGAGATTTTGTGACCATTGCCAGAAAAGAACGAAATTCTGAAAAATGGTTTGTTGGCGGAATCACCGATGAAAATGCAAGAGAAATGGATCTCACATTTGATTTTTTAAGTCCGAATACAGCTTACGAAGCCATTATTTATGAAGATGGGAAAGATGCAGACTGGAACGAGAATCCGACCGCACTCAACATCAGAAAAATCGAAATCACCAATCAATCAAATTTAAAATTAAAATTGGCTCCAGGAGGCGGATTTGCCATCAGTTTAAAACCCTTAAATAAATAATACAATAATGAGAAAAACACTTTTTATAATAACACTAATTATTTTAGCTTCTTGTAAAACAGAAACTAAAGAAGTTAAAACAAATGAAAATAATATGGATTCCATAGCCCCAATTTCAGATGAATCATTGGAAAACGCCATTATTTATGAGGCCAATATCCGTCAGTATTCACCTGAAGGGACTTTCGAAAAATTTACGGAAGATATTCCTAAGCTGAAGGAATTGGGCGTAAAAATTATTTGGGTAATGCCAATTTATCCGATTTCAACAACAAAAAGCAAAGGAAGTCTGGGAAGTTATTATGCCATTTCCGACTATACCAAAGTGAATCCCGAATTTGGAAATTTAGATGATGTGAAAAATTTGGTGAATACCGCACATAAAAATGGCATGTATGTAATTCTGGATTGGGTCGCAAACCATACCGGTTGGGATCACGTTTGGCTAAAAGACCATCCTGAATATTACACCAAAGATGAAAAAGGAGAAATTACGCATACCGTTGGGACAGATTGGACAGATGTAGCGGATTTAAATTACGACAACCATGAAATGCGCGCTGAAATGTTGGAGGATATGAAATATTGGCTGAAAGAAGTTAATGTGGACGGATTTAGATGTGATGTTGCAGGCATGGTTCCGCTCGATTTTTGGCAACATTCTATTGCTGAATTGAAAAAAATAAAACCAATTTTTATGCTTGCTGAAGGCTGGGAACCAGATTTGTTTGCCAACGCTTTTGATATGGGCTACAGCTGGGATACACACCATAGAATGAACGCCATTGCACAAGGTAAGGAAACCGTTAAAAACTGGGATGATAGAATGACTCAAATTGACACGCTTTATAAAAAAGACGATATTCTGATGAATTTTGTGACAAATCACGATGAAAATTCTTGGAATGGAACTGTAAAAGAACGTATGGGAGATGCCTCTGAAGTGATGTTGGCGCTGTCTTATTGCGCACCCGGAATGCCTTTGATTTATAGCGGACAGGAATATGATTTGAACAAGCGTTTGCGATTTTTTGAAAAAGACACCATCCCAAAAATAAAAGGAAAAGTGTGGCCATTATTGGTGAAATTAGGGGAGCTAAAAAACAATAATAAGGCATTAAACGGCGGTAAAAATGCAGCCTCATACACCAGAATTCCTTCCTCTGATGATAAAGACATTTTAATTTTCTCAAGAGAGAAGGATGGTGATAAACTCACTTTCATGGCCAATCTATCCAAAAAGGAAGTTACTTTTACCGCTGAAAAAGAAGGGGAGTCAATCAATTTTTTTAGCAATGAAAAATTTGTGTTTTCCAAAGAAAAGCCTTTAACTTTTAAAGCTTGGGAATATAGAATTTTTATCAATTAATTGATAAAGTTAAAAAGTTGAAAGTTCAATGATTGTCCATCATATTACAACAATCTGATGCTTAATTCCATAAAATCCTGCCACTATTAATTAGTCCTCAACACCTTTAGATACTATGGTTAAATCCTAATTTAATTTATTAACTCATCTTACGCAAAAATAACATAAATTTTTATAATTTTAACATTTGATA
>DAIQBF010000332.1:0-2543 GCA_036781305.1 Lutibacter sp. | reverse complement strand
CCTCCATAAATATTGTAATAATGCTTAACGGCTTCGGCAACGCCATATCCAGTTAACATATCTGCAATCGTAAATTTTTTAGATAGATCGGGTGAGAAATTGGCATCTTCAATCACTTTTATGACGCCAAATCGCAACTGGCCAATTCTGTTGATTTTCTCAGCCTCGGTTGGTTTAAAATGCCCGTTAAAAACACCTTCCTGCGGATGCCAAACGCCACAATCCTCAGTCATTGGAATTACCTCATGGATTTCATCCACATTTAAATCGCCGCCGGTACCGTAATAATGTTTTAGTAAAGGAGCAACGGCTTTATACCATCGTCTTAAAACTTCTTCTTTTCTTGGATCGTTAGGGTCAAAGTTTATGCCCGATTTTGCGCCTCCAATTGCAGGGCCGGAAACGGTGAATTTCACTTCCATGGTTTTGGCCAACGAAAGCACTTCATTCATATCCAATCCTTTACGCATTCTCGTTCCCCCTCCTGCGGCACCGCCCCTTAAAGAATTGATAACGGCCCAGCCTTCAGCTTCAGTTTCTTGGTCTTTCCAATGAAAAACGATTTCGGGTTGTTTATCTTCGTACTTCTTTAATAATTTTTTCATTCTGATATTTACTAATTATGACTTAAATTTATTATTTGGTCTAACAAAATTCGCCGCTAGTTTAAAATATAATTCCTCCTAAAGAAGGTCACATTTGTGTCATAATTTAGTTGTTTGGCATTATTAATAAAAGTTTATCAAGTGCAACAAATATAATAAAAACTTAGTGACTAACGGCGAAGATTTTTTGTGAACAATTGTCTTTTTTTCCTGAATAACCCAAACATATCATCCCCTTGATTTTCAGCACATAACCTTATTTAAAAGTTAAATAACAAAACATATTAAAATATATTCTAACTTTTTTGAGTCTATTTTATTCAAATATTAAAAATACATACTTCTTCAAAATACAATTTCCCCTATTTTTATCAAATATGTAAAATTTAACTTAAAAAAGGATTATATTTGAACAAAAAATAAATTTTATATAATACCCTTACTAATTATGGATTTTAATCTGTCTGAAGAACAAATCATGATACGCGATGCCGCCCGTGATTTCGCCCGTACTGAACTTTTGCCGGGCGTAATTGAACGCGATGAAAAACAACAATTTCCAGCCGAACAAATAAAAAAAATGGGAGAGCTTGGATTTTTGGGAATGATGGTTGATCCCATTTATGGAGGAAGCGGTTTGGATACGGTTTCTTATGTGCTGGCCATGGAGGAAATTTCAAAGATTGATGCTTCGGCTTCCGTAGTGATGTCTGTAAATAATTCTTTGGTTTGCTGGGGATTGGAAGCTTTTGGGACGGAAGCGCAAAAACAAAAATATTTGGTTTCGCTGGCAAAAGGAGAAATCATCGGCGCATTTTGTTTGAGTGAGCCTGAAGCCGGTTCTGACGCCACCTCACAGCGAACAACAGCCATAGACAAAGGAGATTATTATTTGTTGAACGGCACAAAAAACTGGATTACCAACGGAAATAATGCGAGCGTTTATATTGTAATTGCCCAAACCGATGTTTCAAAAGGACATAAGGGAATCAATGCTTTAATTGTTGAAAAAGGAATGCCCGGTTTTGTGGTTGGGAATAAAGAAAATAAATTGGGAATTAGAGGGTCTGATACACATTCTTTAATGTTTACCGACGTAAAAGTACCCAAAGAAAATAGAATTGGCGAAGACGGTTTCGGGTTTAAATTCGCCATGAAAACCCTTGCCGGCGGGCGAATAGGGATTGCCGCACAAGCCTTGGGAATAGCTTCCGGAGCTTATGAATTGGCCTTAAAATACTCTAAAGAACGCAAAACTTTCGGAAAAGAAATTGGCCAACACCAAGCCATCGCTTTTAAATTGGCCGATATGGCAACTTCTATTGAAGCATCCAGACTTTTATGCATGAAAGCTGCCTGGGAAAAAGACCAACACCTAAACTACGATTTAAGCGGCGCTATGGCAAAACTATATGCTGCTGATACTGCGATGAACGTAACCGTTGAAGCGGTGCAAATTCACGGAGGTTATGGTTTTGTAAAAGAATATCATGTGGAACGCCTAATGCGTGACGCCAAGATTACCCAAATTTATGAAGGAACTTCTGAAATTCAAAAAATAGTGATTTCAAGAGCAATATCGAGTTAATCCTATCCCCAGCCCTTTCTAAAGGAAAGGGAGTTTGATTTGAAATAAATATAATATTTACAACAAAAAACTTCTAATATTTAACTTCTAATATTCAAAAAAACCCTGTGAAATCTAAACTTCACAGGTTTTTTTGTTGAAAATTTTTAGAATTTAAAATTCTCTACGCTGCAAATAATTCTTCGCTCTTATTGCTATTTTATAAAATTTTATTGATGAATGATTAATGAATGAATGTTTATTCATATATTTGCACCCTAAATCAAAATAATATGGCACGCAAAATTGATGATGGCAAAATAGCAAGAATTAAAGCGGCAACAATGAAAACGCTTGTTGATTATGGCATA
>DAIQBF010000331.1:0-2567 GCA_036781305.1 Lutibacter sp. | reverse complement strand
ACTCAAATCAGCGGACGATATTACATCTAAATCGCCATCACGGTCTATATCTGCGGCAATCACAGAAAATGCGCCATCAGCATTCCCATTAATGATTTTTAGCGTGCTAAAGTTTCCATGTCCATCAACATTTTCGTACCAAGCTACTCTATTTTGAGGGCCGGACACTCCAAGAACGTCCATATCCCCATCATTATCAATATCAGCCGCTGCTATCCAAATAGTTTGATCCAAAATAGCTATCAAGTTTTCTGATCCAAAAGTTCCAAGACCATCCAAATTTTTGTACCACGTAAGATTACTGCCAAATTGATTTGCTGACAGAATATCTGTATAGCCATCGCCGTTAAGATCCGCAGCGAAAATAATTTGAGTGCCATTTGCCGTTTGAGTAATGATTTGTTGTGGGCCAAACTGACACTGTCCAGTTGTCTCCCAAAAAAGGAGAACAACAAAAAATAAATATTTCAACATGATTGTTTAATTAAAAGAATGGCTCCCAATAATATGGGAGCCATAATGATTTGTTTTGGTTTTTTATTCTCCTTTATAGATTACGTTTTCCTCTATAGTTCCATCATAATATTCCTTTTTAATATTATAAAGGCCATTGTCCAATTCATTTATCAGGACAGGGTTATTGATACCTACCGAATCCTTGGGTGTAATGGTAACATTGCTATTAAAAATCCCATCGTTAAACCGTATAATACTGCCGCTTTTTGGTTTTATGTCGGAGTTGTCATAGCATCTGCGCACCAATACTTCTCCACACATAGGTATGTCTATAGAGATAGCAGTGTGATTGGGATGGGCAATAAGGTTAAAATTTGTTTCGTATTTGCTAATAGTTAAAATTGCGTTATTGGTATACGAAAATGAGGTGTCGTCAAAATCTGAAGGCAGTGGACAATCGCAACTACACGCAAAGAACTTATAATTAAAGCCAGGTTGAAAAAGTGGTGGGGAGGGTTCTGTGGAACCATCACCATAATACCCCCCACTATAAGGTTCGTAGAGAGATGCCAAATCCGTTAGGGCAGCATCAAAATATCCATCAGCAATAGCTTCCCGCATCCGTATGCCCTGACCCATAGAAAAATAATAGTTCCCACCACAAACAACAACTCTCTTACCCATTGTATTTATAATATCTTCATGAGTTATATTATAAGGTGTGTTGTTATTAGGGCAATTGTCTTTTTCAGTGCCTGTATATTCACAGGTATAAGGATCTGTATTAGAAGGGTCAAAACCCCTATTAGCATTGGTGTCCACCACCCTGTCTCCAGCAGTAGTTGCATTAAAACAACCGTCATTAGGGTCTCGAGTAGTGTGTTCATTAGATGAGTTGGTATGAATTAGATCTAAATTATGGCCAATTTCATGAGATAAAAGAGGGGTTATCAGGTTGTGAGAACTTATACCACAGGTAAGTGTTTTGTATGCGGAAATTCCTCCGAAACCTGTAGACCATCCATAAGCGTAAACATTTATAGCGTTTGCTTCTTTATGACCGTTTGTGGCGGCCCAGTTTAACATAGCGCCATATTGGCTTGTTGTTTCCAACACAAAATATCCGTTAAGATCAATATCTCCATTAGGCAAAGTAACCACCGGGCTAACAATTTCCTCATAACCCCGGTATTTGAAGAAAATTCCAAACTGGTTGAACAGAATGTTCAAATTGGCAATCCCTTCTAAAACATCATGTGCCCTATTGGGATAATAATTGACTCCGTCTGGGTGCATAATTCCCCAAAATTTTACATTTAAAACAATGGGCTCACAGTCGTCTAAAGTCGCAGCGTTGGCGGAATAACTGTAAACACCTGCTGGATCAGATCCAGTGGGTTCGGCGGTTGCACATTCTAAATTGTTTTGTTGTGCATTCATAAAAAGTACATTTACGATAAATGTACAAAAAAGAAGTAGGTTTTTTATAATTTCAAAGATTTGGGTTAATAATATCTTAAATACAAGGAAAAAGATTTTATAATCTTAAATTTTAATAAATTTTTCGATAATCGACCTTCTGTTATTGAGTGTAAAAGAAAATAAACACGATTTATTATGCCGGTTCGTAAAAAAAAGTGCACAGAAAGATTTGACTCCATCATCGTAATGTAATAGAAAATGCTATGGTTCTCAATGTTCTCCCAAAGTATTTATTGGATTTTAAGCTTTAAACCCCTTTACCATTTCACTGTTCATCCCTTTGATTTGACTTTAAGTAGCAAAAAGTATCAACAACAGGAACTGTGAACTTCCTATATTAGCGAAGAAAGAAGTCAAAATTTTCTGTGGAAACAAAAATATTTTCAATTCCATTTGCGCGGTTATAGATATGATAGTGTCTGTAAATTTCCAATGTGTTAAAAATTTACTTTTATAAAAACTGGATATAATTAATTGAGCGCTAACTTTGACAAAGTTTATCTATTTTTAAGCGTAGAGAGTATTGTAATTTAAATTACTCCATAAAATGAAATTTCAAAAACTTTGTCAAAGTTGAAAAAAACAGCAATCATATTAGGCGCAACCGGATTGACGGGAAGTATTTTGCT
>DAIQBF010000330.1:0-2605 GCA_036781305.1 Lutibacter sp. | reverse complement strand
TAGCCAGTTTTGGCAAATATTTTTGTCGTTGCGCTTCATTGCCATATTTCAAAATAGGATACATCACCAAGGAAGACTGCACCGAAGCTGTTGAACGAACCCCGGAATCACCGCGTTCAATTTCCTGCATAATCAATCCATAAGAAATTTGATCCAGTCCGGCGCCACCGTATTCTTCAGGAATATAAGGGCCAAAAGCACCTATTTCAGCCAACCCGGAAATAATGGATTTTGGAAATTTTGCCTGTTGTGCGGCTTCTTCAATAATTGGGGAAACTTCTCTTTTTACCCATTCTCTTGCGGCATTTCGAACTAAAATATGCTCTTCCGATAACAATTCATCCAATTGATAATAATCCGGAGCTTGAAATAAATCTTGTGACATTTGGTTTTATATTTTGTTGCTTACAAATTTAGCTAATTAAAGTCTTTTGGAATTTGATTTTTCAAAATCTTTTATTCCTTACATTTGTCTTGATGAAATTTACTCTGGGAAAAGCCGAAAAATTAAAAAGCCGCAAATTAATTGAACACCTTTTTGCGGAAGGAAAACGTGTTAAATCATTTCCTTTACAGTTGATTTATCTGCAAATCAGCCACGATTCGGAGTTTCCCATAAAAGTCGGATTTTCAGTGCCAAAACGGGTGGTGAAACTTGCCGTTGACAGAAACAGATTAAAAAGAATGATGCGGGAAGTGTATCGGACAAACAAATATTTAATTTCGGAAAATATAAAAGAACCCTATATTTTTATGTTTATTTATACCAATAAAGAGGAACCAAAATATACCGATTTAGAGGAAGTATTTAAAATAGTATTCACTAAATTTTTAAGTAAAATTGAAGAAGATGGGCAGGATTAAAAAATGGACAATAGGTATTTTGGCGGGGTTGACGCTTTTGGTTTCGGTTGGCTTTCAATCGGATTTTTTTGAAATTGCCAAACAAATTGATATTTACACCACCTTGTTTAAAGAGCTCAATATGTATTATATTGATGCCGTGAATCCGGCAAAATTGTCCAATAAGGCCATCAGTTCAATGCTCGAAAGTCTGGACCCTTACACGCGTTATTACGACGAGCAAGGCGTTGAAGACGCACGAATAGCCGCCACCGGAGAATATGGCGGAATTGGCGTTGTTACCCGTTACAAAAACAACAATTTAACCATTCGAGAACTGCTCAAAAATTCCCCTGCTGAAAAAGCTGGCATCAAGCCGGGCGATAAAATTTTAAAAATTAATGACATTGAAGTCAGGGATTTTGATGAAAGCGGCGTTACCGCATTGCTAAATGGTTTGCCAAACACCAAAGTAAACCTTCAAATTGAACGTCAGAATAAAAAAATGGAATTTTCTGTTGTTCGCGAGAAAATTACGGTAAACCCTGTTCCTTATTATACTTTGCTGGACAATGAAGTGGGCTATATTTCCTTCACTACTTTTAATGAAAAAGCTTCAACTGAAGTAAAAAAGGCTTTTTTGGACTTAAAAGAACAAGGAATGAAAAAGCTGATTATTGACGTTCGCGGAAATCCGGGTGGATTGCTGAATGAAGCGGTTTCCATTGCCAATTTTTTTATTCCGAAGGACAAGATTGTGGTAACCACCAAGGCAAAGATTGAAAAATGGAGCGACACTTTTAAAACGCTGCAAGAGCCAATGGATTTAGAAATTCCCATCGCCATTTTAGTGAATAACCGTTCAGCTTCGGCTTCGGAAATTTTGGCTGGCTCGTTGCAGGATTACGACAGGGCCGTAATTATTGGCGAACGTTCTTTTGGTAAAGGCTTGGTACAGCGTTATTTGCCGCTCTCTTACGGAACCCAAATGAAAATTACCATTTCTAAATATTATACGCCAAGTGGTCGATGTATTCAGGAATTAGATTATACCAATATCGATGATAAAGGCAATGTTCCAAAATTTTCAAAAAGTACCGAAACTTTTAAAACCGAAAAAGGAAGAACCGTTTTTGGCGGAGGAGGTATTTTGCCCGATGTTGAAATAGAAAAACCGAAAACCACAAAAACAACGGAAACCGTGCTCAATTCTGATGCGTTTTTCAACTATGGCACCCAATATTTTTATGAAAACAAAACGATTGCCGAACCTTCAAAATTTAAGTTAACGGATTCAGATTACAATTCATTTAAAAATTATTTGGCTAAAAACCAGGACGCTTTTGAAACAAAAACAGAAGCTGAATTTAAAAAAGCATTGGAAATAGCTTCCGCAGAAAATTTAAATGGGAATTTAGCCAAAAGCTATTCGGAACTTTTAACAGCAATTCAAACGGAAAAATTCAGGGAACTGGATAAAAACAAAGAAGAAATCATCGATGAATTGTCGGAAGAAATTATAAAACGCTATTATTATGCAGAAGGTGTTTATCAGCAAAAAGTGATTTTTGACAATACCATTTTAAAAGCGGTTTCCCTTTTGAATAATTCGAAGGAGTATAATGGAATTCTGAAAAATTAGACAGTTAATCAAATCAACAATTACATAAAAAACGAATAAACAGATAATCTGTATCTTTACCCATCAAAATTAAACAGATGAAACGAGCCATAACAAATTTTGATACACAGCAGAATGATT
>DAIQBF010000329.1:0-2605 GCA_036781305.1 Lutibacter sp. | reverse complement strand
TTGCTTTGCAAGATAAAAATGAAAACACGGGCTCATGCTGCGGAACTGGAGGATGTTCAAACGAAGTTTATAACATTATGAGCGATAGTTATGAAACTATAGAAGGCTACAATCCGGAGGCCGATTTGGGTTTGGGTTGTGGACTTCCAACAGCTTTCGCTCTAATTAAGGAAGGCGATACAGTACTGGATTTAGGAAGTGGCGCGGGCAACGATTGCTTTGTGGCCAGAGCGCAAACAGGTAAAAAGGGAAAAGTAATTGGTATTGATTTTACCCCAATTATGATAGAAAAAGCACGTGAAAATGCAGAAAAAAGAGGTTTTAACAATGTGGAATTCAGGCAGGGAGATATTGAGAAATTGCCGCTAACTTCTGGTGTGGTTGATGTTGTGGTAAGTAATTGCGTCTTAAATTTAGTTCCCAATAAAAGGAATGTGTTTCAAGAAATACTTAGAGTTCTAAAACCCAGCGGACATTTTAGCATTTCTGATGTGGTTTTAATTGGAGATTTACCAACTGAACTCACGCAAGAAGCAGAAATGTACGCAGGATGCGTATCTGGCGCCATTCAAAAGGAAACTTATTTAGATTTAATTTTGGAAAGTGGTTTTGTTGACATAAAAATTCAGAAAGAGAAATCTATTTTGCTTCCAGATGATATTTTAAAAAATTATTTAGATGAAGAGGCACTTGCATCATTTAAAAATTCTGATACAGGAATCTTCAGTATCACGGTATTTGCCCGTAAACCCGACTGTTGTAAACCAGGTAATGGCTGTTGTTAATCGATAAATCTGCAAACAATGCTTTACCAACAAATAAAAAACACCATTGCTTCATTAAATTTAGACACAATTTCCAATGAACGCAAACAAACCTTACAACCTCTAATTGATTATATTCAATCTAAGGTAAATGAAAATAAAAATGCAAACCTCAATTTTATTTGCACGCACAATTCACGCAGAAGTCATTTATCGCAAGTTTGGGCACAGGCAGCCGCGCATTTTTACCAACTAAAAAATGTTTTTTGCTATTCGGGCGGAACAGAAGCTACGGCTTTATTTCCTTTGGCAGCAAAAACATTGGAACAGGCAGGTTTTGAAATCGAAGTTTTATCGGAAGATAAAAATCCTGTTTATGCCATTAAATACGCCGAAAACGAACACCCAATAATTGGATTTTCCAAAACTTTTGACCATTCTTTCAATCCGAAAAGTGAGTTTGCCGCTATTATAACCTGTTCTTATGCCGATGCCAATTGTCCGTTTATCCCCGGAGCAGAAAAACGTATTCCCATAAAATACGATGACCCAAAAGAATTTGACGATACACCGCAACAGGCTGAGAAATATAAAGAAAGAAGCAACCAAATTGCTACTGAAATGGTTTATGTTTTTTCGCAGATAAAAAAATGAATAAAGAAAAAACGCTAAATAGTTTAATCGTATGATTATGAAATTATTTGATTATAGAATTCATTGAATAAACAATTACACAATTAAACGATTCAACAATAATTATGAAAAAACTAAGCTTCCTCGACAGTTATTTAACCTTATGGATATTTACAGCAATGGCAATAGGTGTTGGAATTGGCTATTTTGTTCCGTCATTTCCAACATTAATCAATTCCTTTAGCAGCGGAACCACCAATATTCCAATCGCTATCGGATTGATTGTTATGATGTATCCGCCGTTAGCGAAAGTAAATTACGCGCTTCTGCCAAAAATATTTACAAACGTAAAAATTCTTTCCATTTCGTTGATTTTAAACTGGATCATAGGACCTATCTTAATGTTTGTGCTGGCCATTACCTTTTTACAGGACTACCCGGAATATATGGTGGGCTTAATTTTAATTGGCTTGGCGCGTTGCATTGCGATGGTGTTGGTTTGGAACGATTTGGCCGAAGGAAGTAGTGAATATGGTGCTGGTTTGGTGGCTTTAAACAGTATTTTCCAAGTATTTGCCTATAGTTTTTATGCCTGGCTTTTTATCACTGTACTCCCGCCCTATTTTGGTTTTGAAGGTGCCATTGTTGATATTTCCATAGCAACAATTGCCGAAAGTGTGGCAATTTATTTGGGAATTCCATTTGTTTTGGGAATATTAAGCAGGTTGATTTTAGTGAAATTAAAAGGCGAAGCCTGGTACAGCAAAAAATTTATTCCAACCATTTCTCCATTAACATTAATTGCTTTGTTGTTTACCATTGTGGTAATGTTTTCTTTAAAAGGGGAATTGATTGTTGAAATCCCAATGGATGTATTAATTATTGCGGTGCCATTGTTAATTTACTTTGCAATCATGTTTCTTATTGGTTTCTTTGTCACCAAAGCAATGGGCGCCACGTACGATAAAACGGCGGCAGTTGCCTTTACGGCAGCAGGAAACAATTTTGAATTGGCGATTGCGGTGGCAATTGCAGTTTTTGGATTGAACTCCGGACAAGCATTTGCGGGTGTTGTTGGACCTTTGGTTGAAGTGCCTGCGCTTATTTTATTAGTGAGGGTTTCGTTTTGGTTGAAGAAAAAATATTTCAACTAATTAATATTAGATGTTAGAAATTAAAAGTTAAAAGTTAGATATTAGATATTAGAT
>DAIQBF010000328.1:0-2606 GCA_036781305.1 Lutibacter sp. | reverse complement strand
CGGAATGCCACGATCGCTAATTGTTATGGTAACCTGGTGCAAACCTTCAGGGAGCAGCGTGCAAAAATCCCAGTTGTTATTGGCACTTCTTAAGTTGGTTTTGGGATCTCGTTTTACCGCGTGGTTCAAGTCTGGGAACTTCATTGGGTCACGAAAGAAAAATACCGGTGTATTATTTCCAACCAGATCCCAAATTCCTTCTTCGGTATAAAACTTTAGCGCAAAACCTCTGACGTCTCTTTCAGCATCCGCAGCACCTCTTTCTCCGGCAACGATAGAAAACCGGGCAAACATTTCTGTTTTTTTTCCTACTTCGCTAAAAATTTTGGCCTTTGTATATTGCTTAATGTTGTGGGTAACCGTAAAAGTGCCAAAAGCACCTGAACCTTTTGCGTGCATTCTTCTTTCAGGAATCACCTCTCGGTCAAAGTTTGCCATTTTTTCAAGAAACCAGGCATCCTGCATCAACATAGGTCCGCGTGGCCCCGCTGTTTGCACATTCTGATTATCCGAAACTGGCGCTCCGGTTTGTCTAGTGAGTTTTGAATTTTTATCCTCCATTTCTTTTCGTTTTTAAAATGATTTTTTCAATCAATGAAGTTACAATATTTCCGCTACTTATTAAAGGACTTTTCCGCATAAAAATCGATACTCAAAGGTCTGTGATAATTTTCTTCTAGGATGGTAAGGAAGTTTCCAAACGAGATGTTCTGTATTTTTTGCAATACCTCGTTTGTATGGACTAACTTTTTTCTTTCATGTTCAACAATGGTGAACAAAACGCTTAAAAGTTGCTTGGTAATTGTGGAGCTTGGATTTTTCTGTGATGCTTCTTCGTTTATTATTTCGCACAAGGTTGCGAGGCGTTGAATGCAAGTTCCTTTTTTCGGTTTTATATTGGCTTGATGGTCATAAAGGGAATAAAGTTGAAACTTGGTCTCTGGAATAAATTCACTCTTAAAACGAATTCCCCAAATGTCGCTTGGGTTTTGGTAGCGTAAAATCAATAAAATGTTCTAACGCTCCTACTACGCCAATTAACAATTCTTCAAAGTTATGGCTATGGGGCATTGTCATTAAGTTAAGACTTTGGCATCTTTTTTTTGTCATTCTGAGGTACGAGGAATCTCATTATGCTAAACTATTTGATGCGATTCCTCCTTTGTCGGAATGACAAACATCCTTAATGACATTGGGCTATGAGATTCATTTGGTTGGGCGGAAATCTTTGTGGCTTCATCCTCGTCAGCTTTAAATATATGGATAAGTTTATTCGTTAGATATTTTTAATTCTTAATAATTTCTTTTCGGTGATTTAACCCCCAATCCATTAGTTCTGCAATTAAGTTGTCTAAAGATCTTCCGTGCTCCGTTATTGAATATTCCACAGTTATAGGCTTTGATTTGATAACCTTTCTATCAATTAATTTATTAATCTCCAAATCTCGCAAATCATTTGAAAGTTTTTTAGAGGCAATTCCATTCAGTGCTTTTTTAAGTTCCATAAATCTCATTGTCCCGTTTAGTAATAATGTAACCACTATTAAAATTTTCCATTTACCCGTTATTAGTTCCATGGTGTCTTTAATTGCTAATATCTGTTTCACACATTGATCCGACAACACCAAATTATCTTCCAATTTCATTTATTCTGATTTTAAAGTTTCTTGAAAAAACCAGTTTCCTAAAGGAAACTTATGGTTCAAAAATAATCACTTGTCGCTAACTTTGCAATACAATTTAGAAATAAAATATTATGGCAGTAATTATGTGTGTAGATTTTCCGCATAGAGATATTTGGGGAAAAGAAATGGCAAGTCAAATGAAAGAACTTGCACAAAGTATTGTGAACGAACCTGGGTTTATTTGGAAATTCTGGACAGAAAGTAAAAAAGATGAAATGGCAGGAGGTGTTTATATGTTCGATTCTCGAGAAAATGCAGAGAAGTATCTCAAAATGCATTCAGAAAGATTGAAAAAATTTGGGTATTCAGATATTAGAGGAAAAGTTTTTGAAATAAATGAACAACTTTCCAATGTTTGCAAAGCTCCTTTTTAATTATTTGATTTAGATAAATTTAAAATTATTTTTTGATTTCAGTTTATCTAAATCCTCATATTGGCAGCAACGAGTTTGAAAATGATTCGCACGACTGGAAAATCGGATATTTTTCGGACGTATCAAATCGTTTGTTGAATGTTTGTGGTTTGCATTAAATCAAAATTTAAGCATAAATTAGATACAGCTTATATGGCGTTTTTTTATTTCAAAAATGGGATTGCAGGTAAAAACCAACTTTGTTTTCCCTTTTTTATCCGTCTAAAATTTTTAAATATTAATATGAGATTATATAAATAAAGAATTCCTAAAAGAACAATATAAATTAGTTCTTCATTAATTCTAAAATTGATAAGGGCTGGTACAATATCAAAAAGGTTAAAATCAAATTTAATATTGGAACTTTTTGTCGCAACAATAAAAATGGAATAGATTAACAATGTCCAAGTAGGGTTTGCTGAAAAAGATTTTTTAAAACTAACAATTTATTAATTTTTGTTTTGATTTGACAGAATCAAATCGATAAAATTCATTAAAAAATAGCCAA
>DAIQBF010000327.1:0-2629 GCA_036781305.1 Lutibacter sp. | reverse complement strand
CAATAACTTAATAGAAAATGAAGTTATGAAAAAACGTAACCAACAATATCAGCACATCAGATTTGTTGCCTTTCAATAAGGATCGCAATTGTCTTCATTCGCTCATATGGTATGCCACTACGATAAGGATACCCGCTAGACACGCCATCGGGATTAATTTTGCATAGGGGGCAAGCACCAACATAATAACCAAGAGCACAAGTGCGTGGACTATTCCTGCAATGGGTGTGCGTCCGCCATTTTTAACATTGGTTGCAGTTCTTGCAATCGCACCAGTGGCAGGAATTCCGCCGAACATTGATGAAAAGCAATTGGCAACCCCTTGTGCCACAAGCTCTGCATTGGAACGATGCCGACCACCAATCATACCATCACTTACCACGGCTGAGAGCAGAGATTCTATACCTCCAAGTAAGGCGATGGCAAAAGCGGGCTGGATTAGTTTTTGAACAGTGGCAAAATTTATATGCGGAAATTGGGGCATTGAAAGTTCGCTGGGAATTTCGCCAAATACCGTCTGTATTGTAGCTACAGGAATATTGAAAAAGTAAACTGCCAAAGTGCTCAAAAGAATGGCCACAATGGAGCCGGGGATCTTTTTGCTTACCCGGTGAAAGTTAAACGCCAATAGGATGGTGCCAGTTGCAATGGCAACAGCGGCCCAATTGATACTGCCAAAATGCAAGGCGTAAACCTTCCATTTTTCGATAAAATCGGCAGGAACAGTTTCAATGGAAAGCCCGAAGAAATCTTTAATTTGGGAAGAAAAAATGATTATCGCAATTCCGCTGGTAAACCCAACAATAAGAGGATGGGGAATAAACTTTAAGAGGTTGCCCAGTCGGGCAAGACCCATCCCTATTAAAATAATACCGGCCATAAAGGTCGCTATAATGAGTCCATCAACCCCAAACTCTTGCACAACCGCATAAACAATTACAATAAAGGCGCCCGTTGGCCCCCCAATTTGAACGCGACTGCCGCCCAAGACAGAAATAACAAGTCCCGCAACTATAGCAGTGATCAGCCCTTTGTCTGGCGACACACCTGAAGCAATTGCAAACGCAATGGCCAAAGGTAGTGCCACAATACCAACAATCAATCCCGCTATTAAATCCTTTCGCAATTGCTCCTTGCTAATTCCTTTTTTTAAAATAGTGAATAATTTGGGAGTGAATTGGGATTCTTTCATAGCGTGCAGTACAGCCTTAAATTCAAAAAATAATTTCCGGCACTTATCTGTTTAATATCGTCAAAGATATTTAAAATGAGCCATTATTCGAGGCTTTTTGGAATGCAAATTTATATTCGAATTTGAGAAATAAACCTCCCAAAAATGTATAAAACACATTTAAAGAACTTTAAATTTTAGCAGCTTCCACAGTATTGAATTTTGCATTTCCAAATTCATTCAAATGATTCTTCTCGATTAATGTGAACAATTTGTCCTACATAAAGCCATTATTCCACTCTAACAAATACTCACGGATTGGCATTTTTATCTAAATTGCGTTCCTGCTGAAAAAATTCTATCTTTTCGAAACCACATTACAATTAGAGAAGTAGAATATTTGAAAAAAAATAAAAATCGCCCTTTCCTTGAAGGTACTATTAGTAATAATGTTGACGATTTGAGAACTCTTAATATCAAATTAAATAAACCTTAAAATAAAAAACCCCTGCCAATCTTAAGATTGGCAGGGGTTTGGTGTTATTTAATATTTCTTTTTGTGACCTGGCCGGGGCTCGAACCCGGGACCACCTCCTTAAAAGGGAGGTGCTCTACCAACTGAGCTACCAGGTCTTCCTTTTTAATGCTTGCCAGCCTTTTGGTAGGCGGGTGCAAATATACTATCATTAAATTTATTTTTCAAAACGAAAATCAATTAAATTTGATAAATATTCAAAACAGTTGACAAACAGTCGTTCGCGGTTGTATTTTTTGTTTTAAAAATAGTTTTTGAATAGAGAATTGGTAAAATATTGAAGTTTGTTCGGTCCTTTTATGATTAAATAATTGTACTTTAATAGTTATGAAAATAATCCTGATTGGTTATATGGGAAGTGGAAAATCTGCAGTAGGCAAAAAACTCGCTACTGTTTTGGGGCTTCCTTTTAAAGATATGGATATTGAAATTGAAAAACATGAAGGAGTTTCTATTCCGAATTTATTTTTAGAAAAAGGGGAAATCCATTTTAGAAAAATAGAAAATGAAATTTTAAAGAAAATCCTTTCTCGAACTGAGGATTTCGTTTTGGCAACTGGTGGCGGCACGCCTTGTTATGCAGATTCAATGGATTTTATAACCCTGCAGAAAGATGTTGTTTCAATATATTTAAAAACCTCGCTTGACGTTTTAACAACGAGATTATTTTCAGAAAAAGAAAATAGGCCTTTATTGAAACATCTCAAAACAGAGGAAGAGCTCAATGATTTCATCAGAAAACATCTTTTTGAAAGAGCATTTTATTACAATAAAGCAGGGCTTATTATTGAGAATAGAGGAGGAAGTGTCAACGAAACCGTCGAAAAAATAATCTTGAAATTATTCTAAAACTGCTCTGTCGTTATTCTTTTCAAAAATCACGGAAACATTTTCATTTATGGATGTTGAAAGTGAAATACCTT
>DAIQBF010000326.1:0-2637 GCA_036781305.1 Lutibacter sp. | reverse complement strand
CAAGAATAGCAGGTATTGATATTCCAAAAAATAAAAGAGGTGTTATTGCCTTAACGTATATTTTTGGAATTGGAAACAGCAGAGCTAAAGAAATTTTGGCTAATGCAAAAGTTGACGAGAGCACGAAAGTTCAAGATTGGACAGACGACGAAATTCACGGAATCAGAGAACAGGTGGGAACCTATAATATTGAGGGTGAATTGCGTTCAGAAATCCAATTGCACATTAAGCGATTAATGGACATTGGATGCTATCGAGGTATTCGTCATAGATCTGGATTACCTTTAAGAGGACAAAGAACCAAAAACAATTCCAGAACTCGAAAAGGGAAAAGAAAAACTGTAGCTAACAAGAAAAAAGCAACCAAATAATAACTAAAATATTATGGCGAAAGCAAGTACAAAAAAACGCAAAGTTATTGTTGAGGCAGTTGGTCAAGCACATATTACAGCTTCATTTAACAATATTATTATATCACTTACCAATAAAAAGGGTGATGTAATTTCTTGGTCTTCAGCTGGGAAAATGGGATTTAGAGGTTCTAAAAAGAATACGCCTTACGCTGCTCAATTGGCTGCTGAAGATTGTGGTAAAGTTGCCCATGAAGCAGGTATGAGAAAAGTGAAAGTGTATGTAAAGGGACCAGGTAACGGAAGAGAATCTGCAATTAGGTCAATTCACAACATGGGAATTGAAGTTTCAGAAATTATCGATGTTACGCCATTGCCACACAATGGTTGCAGACCACCGAAACGCAGAAGAGTATAATTAAATTAAATTTTAACCGATAGGATTTTGTAAGATTATCGAAGGATTAGCCTTAATTCATAATCCCTATCATCTAATAATAAAAAATGGCAAGATATACAGGACCAAAAACAAAAATTGCCCGTAAATTCGGAGAAGCAATTTTTGGAGAGGACAAATCTTTTGAAAAAAGAAATTTCCCTCCAGGACAACACGGCGCTAACCGTCGTAGAGGAAAAAAATCTGAATACTCTATTCAGTTGACCGAAAAGCAAAAAGCAAAATATACTTACGGTATTTTGGAAAGACAATTCTCAAATTTGTTTAAAAAAGCATCAAGCAGTAAAGGCATTACCGGTGAAATTTTATTGCAACTTTGCGAAAGTCGTTTGGATAACGTCGTTTACAGAATGGGCATAGCACCTAGTCGCAGTGCAGCACGCCAATTGGTGTCTCACCGTCATATCACCGTAAATGGAGCGTTGGTTAACATCCCTTCTTATTCCTTAAATGCTGGTGATATTGTTGCCGTAAGAGAAAAATCAAAATCATTGTTGGCTATAGAAAATTCTTTGGCTAACAGAAATGATGTTTATGAATGGCTTTCTTGGAATTCAGAAACCAAACAGGGAAATTTTGTTAGTGTTCCCGAAAGAATCCAAATTCCAGAAAATATCAAAGAACAATTAATCGTAGAGTTATACTCTAAATAATTTTAAAGATACCAATTCAATTATGGCAATTTTAAATTTTCAAAAGCCCGATAAAGTAATTATGATTGATTCTACCGATTTCAACGGTAGATTCGAATTCAGACCGTTAGAACAAGGATTTGGTTTAACTGTTGGTAATTCTTTAAGAAGAGTGTTGTTATCTTCATTAGAGGGTTTTGCAATTACCTCACTTCGTATTGAAGGTATTGAACATGAATTTTCAACAATAAAGGGTGTTGTTGAAGATGTAACAGAAATTATTTTGAACCTTAAACAAGTTCGTTTTAAGAAACAAATTGAAGATTCTGATAGAGAAACCGTAAACATTTCAATTTCTAAACATGAGCAGTTAACTGCCGGAGACTTACAAAAATACATTTCGGGTTTTCAAGTATTAAACCATGATTTGGTTATTTGTAATATGGAGAAATCGGTTTCATTGGACTTTGAAATTACCATTGAAAAAGGAAGAGGCTTTGTGCCTGCGGAAGACAATAAAAAATCTGGCGTTGCATTGGGAACCATTTTTACAGATTCAATTTTTACACCGATTAAAAATGTAAAATATGCTGTTGAAGATTTTCGTGTTGAGCAAAAAACGGATTATGAAAAGTTGGTTTTTGATATTACGACCGACGGTTCTATTTCCCCTAAAGATGCATTAACGGAAGCCGCAAAAATATTGATTCACCATTTTATGTTATTCTCTGATGAGCGAATTACTTTAGAAGCTGATGAAATAGCACAAACTGAAACCTATGATGAAGAGTCTTTGCATATGCGTCAGTTGTTAAAAACAAAATTGGTGGATATGGATTTATCCGTTCGTGCTCTTAATTGTTTGAAAGCTGCAGAAGTTGATACCTTAGGAGACTTGGTATCATTCAATAAAAACGATTTGATGAAGTTCCGTAATTTTGGAAAAAAATCTTTAACCGAATTAGATGAATTGGTTCATGTAAAAGGTTTAAGTTTTGGAATGGATTTAAGCAAATACAAATTAGATAAAGATTAATTTAAAACCAAGGTTTTAATTAAGATAATATAAGAGATGAGACACGGAAAGAAATTTAATCACTTAGGCAGAAAAACAGCACATAGAAAATCTATGTTTGCCAATATGGCTTGTTCTTTAATTGAGCACAAGCGCATTAATACCACTGTGGCGAAAGCAAAA
>DAIQBF010000325.1:0-2651 GCA_036781305.1 Lutibacter sp. | reverse complement strand
ATAAATCACTCATCGAATTTACAAATACGATTTTTCTTTTTTTCCATTTATATGGTTCTCCTAAAGATTCAGGGTGCTCAGTTATCTTAAACTTATTTTTATATTTTTCAAGCCCCATTGCATAAAGCCTTTTAGACATCCTTTCTGCATAACAATTTTTGCAACCGGCTGTTATTTTATCACATCCAGTAGTAGGATTCCAAGTTAATTCAGTCCATTCAATTGATGATTCTGCCATAATTAGTTTATTTTATCTATAATTTGTTGGGCAATCTTAACTGCATTCTTATTATTTGAGGCAAAGATAAAATGAAAAATAGGAACGTTATTGCTATTTGTTAACCTTAATGGACTGGGAGTTACAAAATCCCAGATACTTGCTAAATTTTTAGCATACAATCTTGAAATTTTATTTATGGGGTCCATAACCTTTGTAACCGTTTCATTTATGTCGCCGAATAGAGTTAATTCATTTCTAACTGAATAAAACTCCTTCAAAATTTCTTCTTTAGGCAACCCAAAAAAGGACTCCAATTTACTTATATTTTTAAGTTCCCCTTTTTTATCCAATAATCTGTTAACAATAACCCCTGTAGGAATTAATATCCAAATATCAGACCTGGTTCCCTC
The DNA here is from genome assembly GCA_036781305.1 of Lutibacter sp. Taxonomy (GTDB): domain Bacteria; phylum Bacteroidota; class Bacteroidia; order Flavobacteriales; family Flavobacteriaceae; genus Lutibacter. Next base: position 2,021 of record DAIQBF010000325.1, on the reverse strand, counting down.
CAATTTGGCTATTGTGCTCCAATCAATTTGCATACCGAAAGGATCCAGAAAAATAAGAGATGCATATTTCCTGCTTTTTTGTAATACAGATGCCAACTCTTTCAATTGGCTGTTACAATCAGATTCTTTAAATACCAAACAACTCTCTAAATTTGGTGCTTTTTCAATAAGTTTGACCTTTAATTTCTCTCTAGCTGAATCATTTTTTTCAATAAAGTAATAAAAGCTAAATTTTTTATCTAAGCCAACTATTCTCTCAGCCGCACCTCTATAAACATTTTGTTCATCTTCTATTAGACATAACTGTTCTATAAGCTCCTTGTTATTTCTTCTTTGCACTTCCCCACTTCCCGCAAAACCATCAAAATAAATAGTTTTCCAGAAACTATTTATTTCCATTATGCTCAAATAAGCATTTACGTATTTTTCAAAGGCATCTAACTTTTTAACAGTCCAAGAACCTCCCCAGTCTTGGTTTTTATTATTATTGAAGGTATTTTTCATAGTATTTTTACTTCAAATATAACAAAAAAAACCTCGATTAAGAGGTTTTAAAAATTTTGATATGAAAAAGATTATAAGTACAATCTCCTAATAAGCAGAGAGATATAATAAATTTTATTAATACTTTGAACTTCTAATTAAATGAAATATTTAATTCATCTTTTATTTTTGATGAACTTTCAGAAAACTTTCCAAATTTAAAGTTCCAATATCTTTTGACTAGTTCTATTGAACTTTTATCAGCCAATTTATTAATTTCTAATTTGATATATGGATATTTCATTTTTCGAATATTATAGCCAACAACATATATTCACTATTAATTGTTATTGACGGTAAAAAAATGTTGCGAGCATCTTTTCTATTTACCCCTGTTTTTCCAACTATTATTAAAATACCTATTCCTCAAATGCTCATAGATCTTCCCTCTAAGCCATAATCCGGCAACCCAAATCACAACAACTCCTATTATCTCATACCATTCCATACCTCAAATATAAAATGGCAATTCCGGTAATAAGGTATTCTAAATTCTAATAATCCCGATTTGACAAGTTTTAATTCAGGATTGACAAGTAACTTTAAATGCAAAAAAAGATGCCTCTCAGCATCTTTTTACTTTTTCATTTCATCTTTCTTTAAATCAAAATCAAAGTCAAACAATTCTTTAGGTTGTATTTCTAATCCTTTTGCAATAGAAATTATCGTTCCCAGTGATGCACCATGTTCTCCATTCAAAACTCTATATACTTGCTTAGGCTCAATCTTTCCTATGGATGCTACCGTCATAACATCCTTCTTATACTTAGCTAGAAGATGCTGTAGATTCTCACCGAATTTTATATAATAAATTTTTCTAATTTCTTTCACAATGTGAAATTGAGATAAATCGAAGAAAAATAATTGTCAAATTTGACAATGTGAAAAATATATTTCATATATTTGTTTTTAGATTGGTTATTTATTTTAAAAAACAACCTAATCTTTATTATATTTGCGATTCTTCATATAAAATATTTGAAGCATTCGCTATGAATCTCGTATCAGAAAATTGGCGTTTTAAAAACCACGAGATGATAAGTTAAGATGCTCACGACCTAGGCGTGGGCTCACTTATTCGTGGTAAGGTATGCCAATACCTCTGATACAATAAGCTGAGTTCCATGCCTTTTTTTATGGGCAAAAACTCCGCTTACATTCTTAGCAAAGCTTCTTCATTTTTAACGGTCTCGCTTCATTTATTAACCAATTTAATTGTTAAAAAAAGCTATGGACACATAAATACCATTTCAAAAAACTAAATCCCGCGACACATTTGTTCCGCTGGATTAACAGAGCCGCATCCTTCGAAAAACGAGTCGTTTTCTCATTGGAAATGATGCAACTGCCAAATTGAAATAGGCATTTCAATAGGTGCACGCAATCGGCTGTACGCAAAATTCTGAATCCTGAAAATTGCGAATGAACACTAAAAAGACGCCCTATTCCTGTCTTCAAACTAAATAGAGCGCCATGGC
>DAIQBF010000324.1:0-2671 GCA_036781305.1 Lutibacter sp. | reverse complement strand
AGAAGGCAAACTAGTTTCTCCTTTTTCATTATTATGATGATTTTTTTGTTCTAGTTTCGAGTATAAAATAATTTTATCTACTTCTTTTTTGATACCAGCTAAGCTAGCAGTTAATTCAGAATTATTTGTTTCTAAAGAATTTAGTTGTTCTCTCAAAAAAGGATTAATAAAAAAAGAATTAGAATCAAGAATAGAAGATAAGCTATTAAATAAATTTTGATATTGTCGTTTAGTTAATGTTGAACTCAAGAAAATACCACTATTACCAATTTTCAAAAATGATTCGAAGAATGGCGGCGACTTAAATGAGTTTGTTTGCCTTAAAATACAAAACAATCGCCTCTTTCATAAGCACTGTTTGCTCTCCCGATTTTAGTGGAGGCAATTCTTCCAAAAATTTATAATGTGGCCAGCCGTCATTGTCAAAAAAGTCAAATTCGTAATAGCCAAAAGGCTCCAACAATCGGCAAATTGCGATGTGCATTAAATTTAACTTATCATCTTTTTTAAATTCTTTAACGCCCTGTCCCAATTCCTGAACCCCAATTAAATAAATAATGGCATCTAAATTAAGAACCTCGCCTTCACTAAAAGTAGCCGACAATAGGTTGAGTACTTGCTCCCAATCTTCTTTTAATTTTTTATCTCTTGACATTTCAAAATTTTAGTTAGGAACCGTAAAGAAATAAAGTGCCCAGAATTGACGCAGAAGTTTTGTTCTTTTCCAAGGCGTAAATGATGTGAATAGCATTGGCTATTTAAAGATTTTACAACGCAGAAAAAGGACAAAAAAACAAGTCAAAATGTGCGAATTATTTTTTTACGGTTCCTTTATTGTGCAAATATACAAATCGATTGATGTATATTTACAAAAATCAAGATATGAATACATTTGATATATTAATCACGGCACTTTTGTTATTTGGTTTTATAAGAGGTTTGTTTAAAGGCTTATTTTTAGAAGTTGCTTCGCTGGTTGGCTTCGTTGCAGGAATTTATGGCACCATTCATTTCTCTCATTTTATAAAGGATTTTTTAATAACCCGAGTTTCATGGGAAGAAAAATACATCACCTTGGTTTCCTTCGCCATCACTTTTATTATTATTGTGATTGCGGTAACTTTTATAGGTAAATTATTTACAAAAATAGCTGATTTTGCAAGTTTAGGCATTTTAAATAAGCTACTTGGCGGGCTATTTGGTGCCTTAAAAATCGGACTTCTTTTAAGCGTTATGTTGTTAATCTTCAGTAAATTAAATAGCAAAATTCCATTCATATCCAACAATCAGCAAGAAAGCGCTGTTTTATACAATCCCCTTAAAAATTTGGCGCCAGCCATATTTCCGGAGTTTGTAAAAGTTGATGAAGACGGAAAAGAAAAAGGCGTTTTTAACTAATATAATGTTAGGTTATTTAAATTTGCCCGACAACCTTTAAAAAATATTTCAATGATGTCGCATTATAATCGCCTCTATATTATTCTGTCATTTTTCTTTTTATTTATTGCAGGATGCACTTCAAAAAAGGAGCAATCATTTTCAATCTCCGGAAGTGTTCAGGGTTTAAAGGAAAATTTCTTGGTACTTTCGGTAATTGACGATATTCAAACTCAAAAAACGATTGTTGTAGATACTTTGAAAGTGACTGACCAAGGTGAGTTTAATGCGGATTATTCTTTAGAACCCAACATTTACAACTTAACTTTTGATGGCATAAAAACGATTCCGCTGGCCATTGATAAAGGCCAAAATATTTTGATAAATGGTTCCTCTATCGATCAATTAAAAATCAGGGGTTCGGTTGATACCGATTTATGGAACGATTATGAAAAATTTAGAAAAGAATCTTTAGGCCGATTGGTAAATTCGTTAAGAAATAAAATTAAAACATTGCAAAGCGAAAACGCCGATGAAGATGAAATCACAAAATTAAGGGAGCTTGAAGTTGAAAACTACAAAAAGCATTTAAATGAATTAATGAATTTTGTAAAGGAGAAAATGGGAACTTCAATTGCCGTTTATCCAACATCAGTTCGATGGAGCGGTGATGAAAATTTACCGCTTTTGAAAGTGCTGGTTGGTAATTTCGAAGAAAAACACCCAACTTTAAAAATTACCCAAAAATTAAAAGAAAGACTTCAATTGCTTGAGAAAACAAGTGTTGGAGGCATTATTTCAGGAATTGAAATGCCCAACAGCTCCAACGAAATGATCAATCTTAACAACATTCAAAAAAAATACACTTTAATTGATTTCTGGGCAAGTTGGTGCCCGCCGTGTAGATCGGAGAGCAAGTTGCTCAATGAGTTGTATGGAGCTTATAATGCTGACGGATTCGAAATTTATGGAATTTCGCTAGATTCTAAGCGTGAAAATTGGTTAAATGCCATTGAAAAAGACAAAAGGGTTTGGACAGAAGTATCTACTGTTGAAGGCTTTAAAACTCCCGTTTCCAGGGAATATGGAATAACATCCTTGCCCACTAATTTTTTAATTGACGCTTCAGGAAAAATTATTGCCGTTAATATTCACGGACAGGAATTAAAACAAAAAATTGATGAATTGTTTATTAAAAATTTGGCCTTAAGCCTTGATAGAACCCATTATACCAATTAGGGTTTGCTGAAAATATATAAAAGCACTAATAATCAGCAAATTAGATTGTTTTTTA
>DAIQBF010000323.1:0-2700 GCA_036781305.1 Lutibacter sp. | reverse complement strand
TAATGAATATGAAGCACTTCATCAGCGTATTTTAAGCGTTAAAATTGAATTTGACGATATAGCTGGGGAGATTGAAAAATTCAATGAAAATGTAGATTTCGATCCGTTGGAATTGCAAAAATTGAACGATCGGTTGCAATTGATTTACAATTTACAAAAGAAACATACCGCAACAACAATTTCGGAGTTGCTGCAAAAACAAGAGGAACTTTCTGTAAAAGTTGATGAAGTGGAAAATTCTTCCGCAGCGATTTTAGAAAAGGAAAAGGAAATTAACAGTGTTGCCGAAAAAATTGACAAGCTGGCAAAATCAATATTTCAAGATCGGGAAAAGGCAATTCCAATATTGATTTCGAAATTGGAAAATAGCCTAGAAAATTTGGGGATGGAAAATACGCGTTTTAATTTTGTGATTAGGCATACAAAACAGTATTTCCAAAATGGAAAAGACGAATTGCAACTTTTTATTTCTGCAAATAAAGGCGCTAATTTTGGGGAGTTGAAAAAAATTGCCTCAGGAGGTGAACTGTCGCGAATTATGTTATCGGTGAAAGCGATTCTATCCGAATATCTAAAATTGCCAACCATCATTTTTGATGAAATAGACACAGGTGTTTCTGGCGATGTTTCCCAAAAAATGGCTGAAATAATGCAGCAAATGAGCGTTAATATGCAGGTGATCACCATTACGCATTTACCGCAAATTGCCGCAAAGGGAAAACAGCATTATAAAGTTTACAAAGAAGATATCGAAAATAACATTGTCACAAAGCTAAAAGAGCTGTCCAAAAACGAGCGAATTGACGAAATTGCCGAAATGTTGGGAGGAAAAGACATCTCTTCTACAGCAATTGAGCACGCAAAACAGCTGTTGAATTAAGAAATTACTATATTTGCACATTAAAATTAAGAAAATATAAAATAACCTAAATATGTACAATTTACTAAAAGGAAAAAAAGGAATTATTTTTGGAGCCCTAGATGAGAACTCTATCGCCTGGAAAGTTGCCGAAAGAGCACACGAAGAAGGTGCTACATTTGTTTTGACAAACGCACAAGTTGCTTTGCGATTTGGAACTATTGATGAACTTGCCGCAAAAACAGGTTCACAAGTTATTCCTGCCGATGCAACTTCCGTGGAAGATATTCAAAATTTGGTGGACAAGTCGATGGAAATTTTAGGCGGAAAAATTGATTTCGTTTTGCATTCAATTGGAATGTCGGTAAATGTGCGCAAAGGAAATCATTATACCACCCAAAATTATGAATACACTAAAATAGGATGGGATGTTTCCGCAGTTTCTTTTCACAAAGTGATGGGGGTATTGTATAAATCGAACGCCATGAATGAGTGGGGGAGTATTGTCGCTTTAACCTATATGGCTGCACAAAGGGTTTTTCCAGATTACAACGATATGGCTGATAATAAGGCATATTTAGAATCTATTGCACGTAGTTTCGGCTATTTCTTTGGAAGAGACCATAAAGTTCGCGTAAACACAATTTCCCAATCACCAACGCTCACCACTGCCGGTAAAGGCGTAAAAGGGATTGACGGATTTTTAAATTATGCCGAAAAAATGTCGCCGCTTGGTAATGCAACAGCTTTAGAGTGTGCCGATTATGCCCTTTCGCTTTTCTCTGATTTAACCAAAAAAGTGACCCTGCAAAATTTATTTCACGACGGTGGGTTCTCAAATATGGGAATTAGTCAGGAGGTAATGGAGCTTTTTATGGATAAAGAAGAAGAACAATAGATAACGATTAAATTTTTAAAAAAGCACAAATATCGATATTTGTGCTTTTTAGTTTTAAAACGATATATTAGCAATAAACCTCTAACTTTTGAAATTAACATATTCCATAATAATTCCTGTTTTCAACAGACCTCAAGAAATTGACGAATTGTTGCAGAGTTTAACCAAACAAACTTTTACCAAGGATTTTGAAGTGCTTATTATTGAAGATGGATCTACCTTAAAATGTGATGAGGTTGTTTCAAAATATGAGGAGTTTCTAAATGTCAAATATTATTTTAAGGAAAACAGTGGGGCTGGGGCGAGCCGAAATTTCGGAATGCAATTGGCCACAGGCAATTATTTTATCATTTTTGATTCGGATTGTATCATTCCTTTCCATTATTTAGCGGCGGTTGATTATGCTTTGGATGAAAATTATACGGATGCATATGGAGGTGCTGATGCTGCTCATGAATCTTTCACAACCATTCAAAAAGCAATAAATTACAGTATGACTTCCTTTTTAACTACTGGAGGGATAAGAGGAAGTAAAAAAGCAGTCGATAAATTTCAACCTCGCAGTTTCAATTTTGGAATTTCGAAAAGAGCATTTGAAGCTACTGCCGGTTTTAGTAAAATGAAAATAGGCGAAGATATTGATTTAACTTTCCGGTTGTGGGAAAACAACTTTCATACACAATTTATTGAAAATGCTTTTGTGTACCATAAACGAAGAACCAATTTAAAACAGTTTTTTAGGCAAACTTTTCTATTTGGAAATGCGAGACCTATATTAAACCGTAAATATCCAGATACAGCCAAAATTACCTATTGGTTTCCAATGATTTTCATATTGTTTTTTTTGGCAGCATTCATATTTTTACTATTGGGGTTTAAGTTGTTCGCATTATTTTTTGTAATTTATTTTTTATCCAAAAAATCAAAAGGAGTTACTGAAGTA
>DAIQBF010000322.1:0-2736 GCA_036781305.1 Lutibacter sp. | reverse complement strand
TCCGCCCTTGCATTGGAGCTTGACATAGCCTGTGATTTCTTTTGCCATGTTTTAAATTTTTGGTGTTAACGTCCGCCTTCTTCGACACGCTCAGAAGGAAAGGACTCCCATTCAATGATTTCTATAAAGAACTTTTTTGGGAGCGCAAAAGTAGGGGAAATGGTTGGAATAAAAAATAAAAGATTGGGAAAAAGTCTTATCCTGATTTTTCAGCAAAGTGGCGAGGTGCTTAAGAAAATTAGATAACTTCTTTGGATGCACCTGAATATTTTTAGAAGCATATGCAGAAATAGCCATATATGGATAGTTTTATTTATTGCTGCTCTGAAACGCATGAAAGATGGAGAATAAGAATTATATTTAATTGTAACCTTAAAAAATTAAAGCATGAATTCAAAATATGTCATCGGACCAATTCTTTCAGTACACTTGCACGAAATGTGTGAAGCTGTACATTCATATATTACAGTTAGATACCGTCAAGGAAATTGGTATTGTTTTTTTGAAGACCAAGGAACAATCGACGAATTATGTTCAAAGTATAAACTGATTAAACGACAAAACGGATTATGGGATGGACGGCATCATACAGGAAGAAAATGTGTAGTTTTTTTGGAGGATGGAAAGACAATATTCGAGCGGTACTATTAAAATTTTATGTTTATTCAACTTTATAAGTTTTGACTATGAGTTATGACATTCTTAATATCTTCAATCGAATAGTCATCAAATAATCTGATGTCAAGTCTTACTATTTCCGTATTTGGGCTATGTTTTATAAATAGATCTAAGTCCTTTTGTTTCGGTTCCCAAATCATTTCTTTATAAAAAATTCTAGAATATACGGTAATTGAATTTAATCCGTTATAGGCTGTAAAAAAACAACTTCCAATAGCATGGGTAATTTGTTTATACCCATTAGCAAGAAGATATTTTTCACATTTGTCTTCACTAATTTCAATGATTTTATTTTTTTCTATTTCCATAATATCACTTTACAATGTTTGACGCCCTCTTTAAATGTTTTTATTATTTTTCTTTCCTTCGGTTTCTAATTTTTGCATTATAGCTTCTTTATACTCATATGAAGCAAAAGCTTCACAATAAGGAATTCCCATATATTCAAAGTCTGTCCAAGTATCCAATGTTATTACCATATCACCTTTAACCCAAACCCTTTTTTCTTTTCCACGATTAGAACTGAATTTTGGAACTCCATATTTTCCAGTATAAGAATCTATTAAAAAATCAATATTCGCTGATTGAACATATATAGATTTTTTATCCATAAGATTTGGATGATGAAAATCGATATTTACGAAAGCAATGGAGATCGCCGTAATTATTTCTATACCCTTTTCATCATTAGCAGTGAAAGTTGTAAAATACCCAATTAAGCTTCCCCCGCCAAAATCTATAAAACTAACCCCCTTGTTAACTTTAATTTTCCCTTCTAAAATTGCCTGTGATATTTGTGATTGTTTTGGCAATCCAAGCTTAATGCCTAGCAATGCTTCGGGATGAGACAGTTCACATGAAGTAAAACATAATGAAATTAAAATAATTATAAAAAGCTTTTTCATAACTCAGTTATATGAATTTGTTTTTACAATACTAAGCATTAAAATTATTTTTAGGAAACAAATAGCCTTCCTTGTTAGTTGTAAGCGTCCGTTAAGCGGATTCTTGCGCCAAACAAAAACTACAACCTTGCGCCAAGAAAGGTTATGGATATGTTTCAATAGGATTATCACCATATCCATCAGAAATCCTATCGCAACCACCCGCTTTAGCTAATTGATACCAGATAAATAGAGTTATAAGTCCTATTATAATAAATTTAATTACTCCGCCGGTGGTATTTATTTTACTGTCATCTTTTAATATCCCTCTTCCAAGAATACCAAAGAAAATAATAAAACCTGCAATACCTATAAGAGCAATTAGATACAAGAATATTTTCTCCATACTAAGCAGTTTTTATATACAATAATAATAAATATTGAGATATACTCACCCGGCCTTTTTTCGCGGTTAGCGGTGTTCTCCCATTTAGAAGCATCTCGCTTGTGCCATTATCATCATGAATTAATTTTCAATTCGATGAATTCTTTATCCCACTTTTTAGCCGAATTAAAAATGCGCTCACGTTAGTCCAAATTGTTCTAATTTAAAAATATGCCCTTCAATTTCATCTTCTTCCTCTAATGAAATCAGGCTCTTTATTATTCCAGTCGTTTTATATTTTGGAAAGATTGATATTTTGAACATCTGGCATAAACAATTTGTTTAAAGTAAATGTAATGGGAGATTGTAAAGCAGAAAAAAAAATAATTAAGAACCATAATTTCACTGTGGTTTCGATAAAAATTGCAAGTGTTTTTTATAGTCAAACTTTATTTATCTTTACTTCATGAGTATTTCTGAAATACAATTATACAATGCATTAAAAACCAAACTGGGTGATAATGAAGCCCAGCAGTTAGTAGATTTTGTAAAATCCAAAGTTAGTTCTGAATTTAAGGATCGCAAGGACACATTTCTTACAAAAGAAGATAAAGTAGATATAATGCGTTCAATTTATGTTGTAGGCATTGTTCAATTTTTAGCTATTGTTGGTTCGGTTTTAGCGATTATGAATTTTATGCTAAAAGATTAGAAACCGTTTTACACTGTATTTTCTTTCAGCCATTCAACAATTTCTTCAAATTTTTTTTCTCCCGTGGAAATGGAAAC
>DAIQBF010000321.1:941-2784 GCA_036781305.1 Lutibacter sp. | reverse complement strand
AAAGGCTTAAAATTAGGTTGTTTTTTCGTTAAAGTATATAAAAAGCTACGAAGTGGTGTATATATAATTTAGTTCTTTGAGCCATTAACAAAAAAAATCAGATGATATGAAAAAGTTAATTTTTATTACAGCAATTACAATTATGTCAATATCCGCAGTCAAGGCCCAAGAAATTAGAATTGGTGCGAAAGGCGGTGTAAACTTTTCCACTTTTAGTGGCGATGATTTAGGCGATATAGAGTCAAGAACGGGATTCCATATTGGTGGGTTGGTAGAGATACCGATCACAGAAAAATTCTGGGTACAACCTGAGGTATTGTATACCGCACAAGGAGCGGAATACACTGAGAGTGGTTCTATATTGGGCATTTCTTATGAAGATAAGATTAGTGCGAAACTTGACTATATACAATTGCCCGTAATGGCTAAATTTTATGTAGTTGAAGGATTGGCCTTTGAGGCTGGTCCACAAGTAAGTTTTTTGGTTTCTAAAAAAGGGGAATTTGAAAGAAGAAGTGGAGGAACTACAGTTATGACAGAAGGAGATTTGAATGATATTTCCAGCATTGATGTTTCACTTGGTGGAGGAGTTTCGTACAGACTGCCAATGGGCGTATTTTTTGGAGCGCGATATAACTATGGGCTTACAAATGTAAATGACGGCGACAATGCGGATGACCAAAAAATTCGTAACAGCGTTGTTCAATTATCAGCTGGATATTCGTTTTAATATAGAAAAACCATAATCTATTGATACTTAATGCCGTCTGAAATCAGACGGCTTTTATTTATACCTGTTTTAAGATTTATTTGACTTAATTAAATTATTATATATATATTTAACCACTAATCTTAAAACCATTTTAATTATGAAAAAATTATTACTTTTCGCTTTCTTATTTGCCAGTTTTAGTGGGTTTTCACAAACCTCCAAAGGCAAGATTGTTCTTTCTGGCGCTGCGGGTCTTTCTGTAGCTGCCCAAACCCAAACTCCTGAATATGATGGAGAAACAGGTGATGATCTTAAAATTACTACCATTCAATTTATGCCAACTTTTGGGTACTTTATTATTGACAATCTAGCAGTAGGTCTGATGGGAAACATTTCGTCTACAGCCTATAAAAATGAAGATGGTGACAAACAGAATATTAGTACAATTTTCATTGCCCCAACTGCAAAGTATTACTTTATGGAGGGAAAAATAAAACCATTTGCTCAGGTAGCGGTAGGACTTAGCTCTATGACCAATAAATACACACCCAAGGATGGAGATAATGAAAAAGATAAATTCAGCGGCCTTGTATTTGGCGGCGGCGGCGGTGTTGCATTTTTCTTAAATGATAACGTTTCTATTGATGCTGGTCTAAATTATTTTAGATCTAATATGAAAAATTCAGATGATGATAAATATAAAGAGAAACAAGGTACATTCTCAGGTGTAATAGGAGTTTCGGTTTATTTTTAATTGAATACTTAACTAAAACTAATTACAAACAGGAACTTTGTTCCTGTTTTTTTTTTAACATTTATCTATCTTTAAATAAAACCTTAAAAACAATTAGCTATGAAAAAATTAATCATTTTTATTGCAATAGCAATAGTTGCTTTTGGCACTGCCCAGGCCCAAGAATTCCGACTGGGGGCAAAGGCTGGGGTTAACTTTGCAACTATTGGTGGGGATAATGCCGAAAATCTCGATCCACGAGTAAGTTTCCACATAGGGGGATTGGTGGAGATTCCATTAATTGGAAAATTTGCCATTCAGCCAGAACTTTTATATTCTTCTCAAGGTACAAAACAGGGTTACTATTCTCTCGTTTTTGATTCTAATTACAAATCAAT
>DAIQBF010000321.1:0-931 GCA_036781305.1 Lutibacter sp. | reverse complement strand
TATATAAATGTTCTTATTATGGGAAAATATTATATTATAGAAGGATTAAGTGTGGAGCTTGGACCACAGATTGGTTTTTTGGTCTCTGCCAAAAATAAATACGAAGACCACGGGGAATCTGGTGTAATAGACGAAAAAGATTTTTATAAGTCGGTTGATTTCGCAATGGGTATAGGAGCAAGCTATCGTTTAAACAACGGGGTGTTCTTCAGTTTAAGGTTTAATAAAGGTATCTCAAACATAAATGACACTAAATACGATTATTCTTTGATTGAAGACGGGGACCCCATTGATGACTATGACTTTGATATTAAAAATAGCAATAACGTTTTACAAATTTCTGCTGGATATTCCTTTTAAACTATTTATAAAATATTTTCTGAAAGCAGGAACTATGTTTCTGTTTTTTTTATTTAATATATTTATAAAATGAAAATTATCATCATCAACGGCCCTAACCTAAATCTGCTCGGTAAGCGCGAAAACGACATATACGGCAATGAAACTTTCAACGATTTTTTTGAAAAATTGCAGAAGAAGTACGCAAACCAAGAAATCTCCTATTTTCAGTCGAATATTGAAGGGGAATTAATCGATAAAATTCAGGAAGTAGGCTATGGGAATGATGGCATCATTCTGAATGCCGCGGCATACACCCATACTTCCGTTGGCATTGCAGATGCGGTGAGAGCCATCACTACGCCAGTTGTGGAAGTTCATATATCCAACACTTTTTCAAGAGAGGATTTTAGGCACAAAAGCTTTATTTCGCCTAACGCAAAAGGTGTAATAGTTGGTTTTGGGTTGCAGAGCTATGAATTGGCTTTGCTGAGCTTTTTGAAATAGTAGGTTGTTGGTAGTCGGTAGAATATAACAGGTGTAAAAAAACCGCGACAATTAAGTGCGGTTTTTTCAATTTTGTTTCAAGCCT
>DAIQBF010000320.1:0-2851 GCA_036781305.1 Lutibacter sp. | reverse complement strand
AAGGTATAATGAAGTGGAAGTGGAATTTGTGGGTGACCGTAAAAAATCTTATAATGAAAATAGCCGAAATCCTGTAGTTGAAGACGGAACATTGGAAGATGACCAAAACCGCCGCGATTTTACCATCAATGCCTTGGCCTTGAGTTTAAACAAAGCAGATTTTGGCAATTTATTGGATCCTTTTAACGGATTGAAGGACTTGGAATCCAAAATTATCAGAACGCCGTTAAGTCCGGACATTACTTATTCCGACGATCCTTTGCGGATGATGCGCGCCATTCGTTTTGCCACCCAATTGGATTTTACCATTGAAAAAAAATCTTTTGAAGCCATTGCCAGAAATGCCGAGCGATTGGATATCATTACTCGAGAAAGAATTGTGGAAGAACTCAATAAAATAATGAGTGCTCCCGTCCCATCGGTCGGATTTATTTTATTGCACAAAACACAGTTGCTGAAACGTTTTATACCTGAACTTACCAATTTGGAAGGAGTGGAGGAGGTGGACGGACAAAAGCATAAAGACAATTTTTACCATACCTTGGAAGTGGTGGACAATATTTCAAAAAACACCGATAATTTATGGCTGCGATGGGCCGCCTTGCTGCACGATATCGGAAAAGCGCCCACAAAAAAATTTCATCAAACATTGGGCTGGACCTTTCACGGCCACGAATATGTGGGTTCAAAAATGGTGTACAAACTGTTTAAACGTTTGAGAATGCCCATGAATGAAAAGATGAAATTTGTTCAAAAAATGGTGTTGTTAAGTTCTCGTCCTATTGTTCTGGCAACGGAAGTTACCGATTCTGCAGTGCGGCGTTTGGTTTTTGATGCCAGCGAAGACATTGAAAGTTTGATGACTTTGTGCGAAGCGGATATCACCACTAAAAATCCGATGAAATTTAAAAAATACCACCAGAATTTTGAATTGGTGCGACAAAAAATTAAAGAAGTGGAAGAACGCGACCATGTGCGCAATTTTCAACCGCCTATTTCCGGCGAACTTATTATGGAAACCTTTAATTTAAAACCCTGCCGTGAAATTGGTGTTTTAAAAGAAGCCATTAAAGAAGCTATTTTAGAAGGAGAAATTGCCAATGATTATCAGGAAGCGTATGATTTTATGCTGAAAAAAGGGGAGAAACTTGGACTAAAAATTAGTTAGCAGTCTTCAGTTTCAGTTGGCAGTATTTTTTTTTAGAAGTATTCAGTATCATTTTAAATACAAGATTTAACACATAAACGATTCCACGATTTCACGCTTAAACAACTCAACGATTACACGCCTAAACAACTCAACAACTCAACAATCATCAAAGCGTTTGCATTTCAACCAACTTGGTATAAACACCATTTTTGGCGATCAATTCTTCGTGATTTCCTTGTTCAATGATTTTTCCTTTTAGCAACACCACAATTAGATCCGCTTTTTGGACGGTTGAAAGTCGGTGTGCAATCACCACCGATGTTCTGTTTTTCATCATTTTTTCCAAAGCATCCTGCACCAAACGTTCAGATTCGGTGTCTAAAGCAGAAGTGGCTTCATCCAAAATCATAATTGGCGGATTTTTTAATACGGCACGCGCAATGCTCAACCGCTGTTTTTGTCCGCCTGACAATTTGTTTCCGCTGTCGCCAATATTTGAATCGTAGTTATCTGGCATCTCCACAATAAATTCATGGGCGTTCGCAATTTTGGCGGCATCCATAATTTCATCATCAGTTTTATTATTGATGCCCAACAAAATATTGTTTTTGATGCTGTCGTTAAATAAAATGGAATCCTGTGAAACGAGGCCTTGCAAACTTCGAAGTGATTTTTTTGTAAGGTCGCGAATGTCAATGCCATCAATTTTAATGCTGCCTTCATTAACATCATAAAAACGGGTCAGTAAATTTGCGATGGTCGATTTCCCGCTGCCCGATTGCCCCACAAAAGCGACGGTTTTTCCTTTGGGTATTTCCAACGAGAAATTTTTAAGCACGTATTCATCTTCATATTTAAATGAAATATTCTCAAGACTGATGGCTGAATTAAAACCTTCTTTTTCGATGGCATTTTTCTTATCGGCCAATGGGGAAGTTGTGTGTAAAATTTCCAACACCCGTTCGGCGGCGGCATCGCCTTTTTTAACGCCATAAACGGCTTTTGAAATGGCTTTTGCCGGCGTTAAAATGTTGTAAGCCAATCCCATAAAAACAATAAATGCGTCTGGTGCCAAGGTTTTTGAAACCAATACCAAGGAGCCGCCATACCAAAGCAACACGGCAATAACGCCAATTCCCAAGAACTCGCTCAAGGGGGAAGCCAAATTTTGTCGGTTTAACAATGAATTTGAGAATCTGTAAAAACGGGAGGTGGATTCCCTAAATTTTGAATTGAAATAGCCTTCTGCATTAAAGCCTTTAATGACCCTTAATCCGCCTAAAGTTTCTTCCAAAATAGATAAAAAATAACCTTGTTCCCTTTGAACTTTATCCGATTGTTTTTTCAATTTTTTTCCCACCAAAGAAATAACAAATCCGGCAATTGGAATAAAAATGAAAACAAATAAAGTCAATTGCGGACTTAAGGCCAGCATGGCGAAAATGGTAAACAAAATCGTTAATGGTTCACGTACAATCAACTCTAAAATGGATAAAAAGGAATGCTGAATTTCCAACACGTCAGTAGAAATTCTCGCAATAATGTCCCCTTTTCTTTTTTCTGAAAAATAAGCCAGCGGCAAATCGACGGTTTTTTCATACAAATCGTTTCTGACATCCTTTAAAACCCCATTTCGCAAAAAAGTAATATAGTACATGGCCAAATAGCCAAAAATATTTTTCAGCAAAAAAGTGCTGATGA
>DAIQBF010000319.1:0-2861 GCA_036781305.1 Lutibacter sp. | reverse complement strand
TGCTTCAAAAAACAATGATCAAACAAAAAACATTGTAACTTTGATTTTTTATCACGGTAAATATTAAAAGTTAAAACTGCAACTAACAAACGTCACCCTGAGCGCAGTTGAAGGATGACAATCCAAAATATTAAAAAATTGGAATCGAAATTATATTTAGTGCCAACGCCCATCGGAAATTTAGAAGACATCACTTTAAGGGCCATCAGGATTTTAAAGGAAGTGGATTTAATTTTGGCCGAAGATACGCGCACCAGCGGAAAATTATTGAAGCATTATGAAATTTCCACCCATATGCACAGCCACCATATGCACAACGAGCATAAAACTGTGGCCAATATTGTGCAACGCATTAAAAATGGGGAATCCATAGCCTTAATTTCCGATGCCGGAACACCCGCCATCTCCGATCCTGGTTTTCTGCTCACGCGCGCCTGTTTAGAAAACGGCGTTGAAATTGAATGTTTACCCGGTGCAACAGCTTTTGTTCCTGCTTTGGTAAATAGCGGGTTGCCAAATGATAAATTTGTGTTTGAAGGATTTTTGCCTGTTAAAAAAGGCCGACAAACACGCCTGATTTTCTTGGCCGAAGAAGCGCGAACCATCATTTTTTACGAATCTCCGCACAAACTGCTTAAAACATTAACCCATTTTTCTGAATATTTTGGTGCCGACCGGCCAATTTCCATCTCCAGAGAACTCACCAAACTATACGAAGAAACTTTAAGAGGAACCGTTGCCGAAATGATTGAACACTTTACCAACAAACCGCCAAAAGGTGAATTTGTGGTGGTTGTTGGCGGAAAAAAGTAAAATATTCATTCTCTTTCCAAGGGGTTAAAACCCCTTGTTGAAGGATATGCACACCCAGAAAATTCATTCTTGTAATATTTTTTGTTTTTTGTATTGTAAAATTAAGTACTTTTATTCTATAACCAACTTAAAATCAATATTATGAAAAGCACTTATTTTATTTTATTCCTATCAATTTTATTTATTGGATGTCAGCCCAAACCTGATAATTCGGCCAACGAAGCCTTTGAAAAAAACGCGAAAACGGTCATGGCCAATATTGAAGGTTGGCAAAACGAAAACATTGATTATTCCATGTACGCAAAAGATTTTGCAATGTTAGAGACTGGCTTTGGTGCACCTAAAGATTCCTTAAATTTGGATGAGATGATGGCAAACGACAAACAAATGTGGACAACATTTGATTTTAAATTGCTTACTTCACCGCCTGTTTTATTGCCGGGCGTTAATGCCGACACCAAATTACCTGATGGTTCTGTTCGTCATTACAGCAGTTGGGAAGTTACGCTTCCTGCAACAGATTCCACCGCAGCAAAAACAGGGGTCATAAAATTATATGAATCTTTTGATTTTGATAAAGAAGGTAAAATTAGGTATCAGCAAGTTTATGGAGACTTTGGCGGATTAATGGGCTATTTATTCGGTAAAGAATAGTTTTTAATGATTTTTAAAATTGAAAAGCCTTTATATTTTTATAAAGGTTTTTTTATGGACTGGTTTTTAAATCAGTTTTTTGACGGCAAAAGGTTTTTCCTTCTTTCCAAGTAAAAATACTGTGGAAATAATACAGATACTTCCTATCCAATCAATAGTTTCAAAGGGAATGTTAAGCCATAGAATAGCCAGTATGGTAGCAGAAAGTGGTTCAGCAGAAGACAATAAACTTGTTTTTTGGCCGCCGATGAGCTTCACAGCTTTTAAATAAAAATAGAATGCCGCAAAAGTACCAAACAAAATAATGAAAGAAGTATAAGAAAATGTATAAACATCCCAATCTCCTTCAACGATCCACGGTGCTTTTATAAAAGAAAATGCCACACCGCCAATAAACAATCCCCAGCCTATAATTACAGTTGAACTGTATTTTTTTAGCAAAGCTATTGGTTGTAAGGTATAAATCGCAAAAGAAAATGCTGAAGCAATTCCGTAGAAAAAGGCGATTCCCGAAATTGATAAACTGTGAATATTGCCGTGGGTCACCAATAAAAAAGTTCCTAAAACCGCCAATAGGATTGCTACAAATTCGAAAGTTTTTGGGAACTTATGGTTTTTAAAAGCAAGGTAAATGGCAATCAAAACCGGAGCAGCAAATTGCAAAACGGTTGCTGTGGCGGCGTTAGAATGTTTTATTGCTGCAAAATAAGTGTATTGCACCGCCAATATCCCAGTGATGCTGTACAATAGCAACTGAATGGCATCTCTTTTTATTTTCCATATTTTCCATAGGTCTGGATTTTTATTAAAGGCGGCAATCATAAGCAGCATAAAACCGGCAATCAGCATTCTTGTTGTGATTAGCCACTCTACATTGATGCCTCTTCGCTGAAACAGAAATTGGGCAAAAGTTCCTGAAATTCCCCATAGCACAGAAGCGATTAATGCCAATAAAAATCCTTTAAAATGATCAGATTCTTGCATAAAAATTGGGTAGTTTATTGAGCTGATATTTTAGATGCAAACATACTGCAATCAAGATTTATTTCAGGATAAATTTGATACAATTTTTAACGTGATTTCATTTTTTTTGTTTTGCCTTTTGCGCAAGCGGGATTTTGTTCATACCCTGGCGCGAACGCAATGTCATTAAGTTAAGAGAATATTTGTCATTCCGACAAAGGAGGAATCGCATTAAATAGCTTAACATGATGTGATTCCTCGTACCTTGGAATGACAAAATAAAGGCGTTAAAGTCTTAACTTAATGACATTGAGCGCGAGCGTCCCGCTCGTGACTACAACTAATTTTTTAGTAGGATTTTTCTGCATATGACTGGTATTTGGTAAAAACAGATAAAAAAGTTTTTCTTGTTTGTTGGGTACGAGCGAGAC
>DAIQBF010000318.1:0-2882 GCA_036781305.1 Lutibacter sp. | reverse complement strand
TGCTGCTCAGGGTGTGCTATTTCGGGCAAAAAAGCATTGTAAAAAACAATGCTTCCCCAAAATCCGATACTGGCAAAAACCGTGAAAACCAAGCCCACCCAAAGTGTTTTTTCTCCCTTAAAAAAAAACAAACTCATTACAGACAATGATCCAATTAAGCAAAAAGCTTTTAAAAATTTTAATTTATTGCCGGTATAATCGGCAATTCCAGATAGAATTGGAGACATGAACGCCACTATCAAAAAAGAAAATGAGAGCGTATAATCATACAGAGTTGTGGCATTCCATTGTGTTCCCAGAAAATTTATTTTCCCTTCCGCAGAGGCAAATGATTCGGTTAAACTGCTGTAATATATTGGGAAAACCGCGGTGGCAATTACCAATGAATAGGCAGAGTTTGCCCAATCGTAAAAAGCCCAGGCGTTGATGAGTTTCTTGTCTCCTTTTTTTAACATATTGGCATAAAAAAACCGCTCTAAAAAGTTTAGAACGGTTGACAATATACTATAATTATTTTTTTAATCCGTAATAAATACAATTTAACTATTGGGCATTGTATTTCTTTGCCAGCCTAACAGCCGTGGGCAAATATGCTTTTAAATTTTTTATTCTGGTTTCGTCAGAAGGGTGTGTGCTTAAAAATTCAGGTGGTGCACCTCCTTTAGATAGTTGACTCATTCGAATCCAAACATTGATGGCTTCTTGTGGGTTGTAACCAGCCATGGTCATAAATACCAATCCCAATTTATCCGCTTCCGTTTCATGGGTTCTGCTATAAGCCAACATCCCAACTTGTGAGCCAATGCCATAAAGGGTATTCCATAAATTTTGTGTTTGAGGATCCTTATTGTTTGTGCTGAGAGCTACAGCAACACCTCCCAATTGTTGTCCGTAAGCACTGGTCATACGTTCTTGTCCGTGTTTCGCAAATGCATGAGCCACTTCATGGCCCATCACGGCCGCGATGCCATCCATATTTTCACAAATTGGTAAAATACCAGTGTAAAAAACCACTTTTCCGCCTGGCATACACCAAGCATTTACGGCTTTGTCTTCCACTAAATTAAATTCCCATCTATAACTGTTTGCTTCAGAAACCATTCCGTTTGCCCTCATAAATTTATCTACGGCTTGAGAAATGTTTTTTCCTACGGTTCTCACTTCGTTTGTCATTTTCGCATCGCTGGAAAGTTTATTTTCTTTTAAAAAGCCTGCATATTGCGCAAAACTTGCTGGAAGTATTTCGGCATCACTCACTAAATTAAGACGTTGTCGGCCAGTAATTGGAACTGTACTGCAGCTTATCATAAATAACATAAGCAACGACAGAGAAATAAATTTTTTCATTTTTAAAAGTTTTTAGTTAAAAATATCCTAATCTATAGAATTACAAATTCTATCTTTACCAACAAAATTAAACCATTTTTATGGATACTCAAGCAAATAATATCGTAGTATCTTCAATTATTGTTCCGAAAATTCCGACAATAATTATTGCTACGGGAAAAATACTGCAATTTATAGTGCCGCCATTGGCTGTTTTGTTTGCCATAAAACTTTTTAGGACACCCATACGATTTAAAACTCCGGCACGAGAAAATATGATGGCCGAAAGCGCCCAGAAAAAAATGGTTTTGATTCCTGAATTGAATCAGGAAGTGATGGTCTATTCCTACGGATATTCAAAAAGAAAAGTCCTTTTGATTCACGGCTGGTCCGGCAGAGGCACACAACTTTTTAAAATTGCCGACAAGTTGCTGGAAAACGGATTTATGACGATAAGTTTTGACGCTCCGGCTCACGGTAAATCTACCGGAAAAACAACCATGATGAATGAATTTGTTAAAACTGCGCTGTTTTTGGAAAAAGAATTTGGTCCTTTTGAAATTGCCATCGGACATTCCCTGGGCGGAATGACCGTTTTAAACGGCATTAAACAAGGGTTAAACCTAAAAAAGGCCATTGTGATTGGTTCAGGAGATGTGATTACTGATATTATCAAAGAATTTGTGGCCAAAATTCAGCTAAAACCAAAAATGGTCGATAAAATAAAACAGCATTTTTATAATAAATTTGGAGAAGATATCGACAATTACTCCGCATACATTGCCGCAAAATCAGTTAAAATCCCTACTTTAGTGCTGCACGACACCGAAGATAAAGATGTTCCTGTAAGTTGTGCGCACCATATTCGACAAAATTTAGAGCAAGGCGAAATTTTAATTACCAATGGTTTGGGACATCGCCGTATTTTGAAGGACGCCAAAGTAATCAGTCGAATTGTTGAATTTATTAACAGAAATTTATAGCATGAAAAATTTATCTTTAGCATTCATATTAATTTTAGTAATTGGTTGTAACAGTTATTCACAAGAAAAAAACAAAAAAGTTATGGTTAAAAAAGTAGTTAAAACGGAGGAAGAATGGAAAAAAATATTGTCTCCTGAAGCTTATCAGGTTTTGAGGCAAAAAGGCACAGACCGCCCAAGTGAAGCCGGTTACACCGCTCATTTTGAAAAAGGAACTTACCATTGTGCAGCCTGCGGATTGCAACTTTTTGAATCGAACAGCAAATTTGAATCGCATTGCGGCTGGCCTTCTTTTGACGATGCCATTGAAGGAACCGTAAATTATGTATCAGACCGAAGCCACGGAATGGTTCGCACAGAGATTGTTTGCGCTTCCTGTGGCGGACATTTGGGGCATCTTTTTGATGACGGGCCAAAAGACACCACCGGAAAAAGATATTGCGTTAATACAACTTCCATTAAATTTGTGAAAGAGAAGTAAGTTGGGAGTCGGAAGTCCAAAACCCAAAAGTTTGATTTTGAGCGATTGAAATTCATTCTTCAGAAAATATAAAAATGCACAAACGGTATCAT
>DAIQBF010000317.1:0-2908 GCA_036781305.1 Lutibacter sp. | reverse complement strand
TTGTTTGCGTCGGTTTCTGCGGGAGTTTCTGCATTGTGGGGACATCTTCACGGTGGTGCAAACCAAGCTGTACTTGAAATGTTGGAAGAAATTGAAAAAGATGGCGGTGATGTTGAAAAGTTTATCAATAGAGCAAAAGATAAAGATGATTCTTTCCGATTGATGGGATTTGGGCACAGAGTTTACAAAAACTTTGATCCAAGAGCCCGAATTATTAAAAAGGCTGCTGATGAATTATTTGCAGATCTTAATTTGACCGACCCTGTTTTAAAAATTGCAAAACACTTAGAAGAAGTGGCGCTTAAAGATTCCTATTTTGCTGAACGTAAATTATATCCCAACGTAGATTTCTATTCTGGAATTATTTACAGAGCTTTAGGAATTCCAGTTGAGATGTTTACTGTTATGTTTGCTGTTGGCCGTTTGCCTGGATGGATTGCACAATGGAAAGAAATGCGTAAAAACGGAGAACCAATTGGTCGTCCACGTCAATTATACATTGGTGAGCCATTACGTCCGTTTAAAGAGTTTAAGGATAGATAATTTCATCTTTTTTATAAATTTATAAAGAAACTCCATATTAAGTTATGGGGTTTCTTTATTTTTACGGTAAAATTATGAGATATGATAAAATTGAATGTTCGCAATGAGACTTCTCGACTTAGAGCTGTGGTTTTGGGTACTGTAATCAGCAATGGGCCCATACCAAAATTAGAGGAGGCATATGATCCTAAATCATTGGAACATATCAAAGCGGGCACCTATCCGCTTGAAAAAGATATGGTGCTGGAAATGGAAGCTTTTAACAAGGTGTTTGAAAAATACCAGGTAAAAGTTTACAGACCAAAAGTAATTGAAGATTACAATCAAATATTTTCGCGGGACATTGCTTTTGTGATTGAAGATAAATTGTTTAAATCAAATATTTTACCTGATAGGGAAAAGGAAATTGTAGCGATCCAGTATGTTTTGGATCAAATTGATCCCAAAAACATTATTGTGGCTTCTGATGATGTTCATTTTGAAGGCGGCGACATAATGCTCTGGAATAACCATATTTTTATTGGCACCTATAAAGGGGATGATTATAAAAATTACATCACGGCCAGAACCAACATGAAAGGGGTTAATTTTATCAAAAATCAATTTCCCAATAAAATAGTCAAAGAGTTTGATTTGGTTAAATCGAATACAATTGCCAGAGAAAATGCATTGCATTTGGATTGTTGTTTTCAGCCGGTTGGAAAAAATAAAGCCATCATTCATAAAGAAGGTTTTAGAGATGAAAATGACTATAATTATTTGGTGAATTTATTTGGTGTAGAAAATATATTTCATATTACAAAAGATGAAATGTACCAAATGTTTTCCAATATCTTTTCCATATCGGATGAAGTGGTGGTTTCAGAAAAAAGCTTTACACGATTAAATAATTGGTTAAGGAAACAAGGTTTTACCGTTGAAGAGATACCCTACTCGGAAATATCAAAACAAGAAGGTTTATTGAGATGTTCAACATTGCCATTAATAAGAGATTAATTATGCAACAAATTACAAATACAATTTTAATGATTCGCCCAGTTTCATTTCGAATGAATGAGCAAACGGCCGTAAATAACTATTATCAAAAAGTTTTGGAAAGTTTAACGCCCGAAACGGTGCAATTTAAAGCCCTGCAAGAGTTTGATGATTTTGTGGAAAAACTAAGAGCCGTTGGCGTAAATGTGATTGTTGTTAACGATACAAATGATACCGACACGCCAGATTCCATTTTTCCGAATAATTGGATCTCATTTCACGAAAATGGTGATGTTGCCTTATACCCGATGTTCGCTGAGAATAGGCGGTTAGAAAGGAGAGAGGATCTATTGGAAACCCTGGAAGAATTAGGTTATCAAATCAATAATGTGGTGGATTATACTTCCGCTGAAGAAGAAAAAATATATTTAGAAGGAACCGGAAGTTTGTTGTTGGACAGAGAGAACGGAAAAGCATATTGCGCCTTATCACCAAGGGCGGATGAAGATTTATTGATAGAATTTTGTGAAGATTTTGAATTTACGCCTGTTTCTTTTGTTTCATATCAAACGGTCAATGAAAAACGATTGCCAATATACCATACGAATGTGATTATGTGTCTGGGCGAGACATTTTCGGTAATTTGTTTGGACAGCATCGATGATAAAAAGGAACGAAAAAATGTTATTAAACATCTAAAGGAAGACAGTAAAGAAATTATCTCAATTTCGGAAGAACAAGTCAATAATTTTGCCGGAAATATGTTGCAGGTTTTGGGAAATAATGAGGAGCGTTATATAGTAATGTCAAACTCGGCCTTTGAAAGTTTAACGAAACAACAAATTAACCAAATTGAAAAACACGGCAAAATACTATACAGTTCATTGGATACCATTGAAGCTTGTGGAGGCGGAAGTGCGCGTTGTATGATGGCCGAGGTTTTTTTACCTAAAAACGAATAATTTAAATTCAAAAGATTTAATTTTAAAATGCTTTCTAAAAAAACAAAATACGGACTAAAAGCGTTGAGCTATTTGGCCAAACAGGAGCCAAATGTGCCCGTTTTAATTTCAGATATTTCCGAATCGGAGAACATCTCAAAAAAGTTTTTGGAAAGTATTTTACTGACTTTAAAAAAGAGTGAGATCCTCTCCTCCAAGAAAGGAAAAGGCGGTGGTTATTATTTAATCAAAAACCCTGATGAAATAAAAATTTCAACAGTAATTAGATTGCTTGAAGGACCAATCGCTATGTTGCCTTGCGTAAGTTTAAATTACTACGAAAAATGTGACGACTGTAAAAACGAAGCGTGTTGCGGCTTAAATATTTTAATGGCAGAAGTGCGCGACAGTACCTTGAAAATTCTCGAAAATAAGACGCTTGCAAATTT
>DAIQBF010000316.1:0-2960 GCA_036781305.1 Lutibacter sp. | reverse complement strand
TGAAAAAGGGAATAACTCCAAAGAGTTAGCCTACAATATATTAACCATTCCTAATGGGAAAAATTTTCAGATTATTTTATCGGATGGAACAAAGGTTCATTTAAATGCAGGAAGTTCTTTTAAATACCCAGAAAAATTTATAGATAGCAGAAATAGACAAGTTTACTTATTAGAAGGGGAAGCTTATTTTGAAGTTTCTAAAGATGCAGCACATCCATTTATTGTAAATACCAATAATGTTAATGTAAGAGTTTTAGGCACAGAATTTAATATCTCCTCTTACCCTGAAGACGCATCAATAAATACGGTGCTTATTGAAGGGGCAGTGAGTATATTTAGTAATAATAAAAGATATGATAAGGCAACTTCTCTAGAATTGAAACCCGGATTTAAGGCTTCCTGGAACAAGACCAACAACAAAGTTGCTGTAAAGGAGGTTGATACAGATATTTACACCGGTTGGAAAAACGGAAAACTCATTTTTAAAAATATACAATTTAATAACATCATTAAAAAACTTGAAAGACATTATAATGTTACCATCATAAATAACAACTCCAAATTAGGTGAAAAAAATTATGATGCAACATTTGATGTAGAGACTATAGAGGAAGTCTTAAACTCTTTTAATAAAAATTATGAATTTGAGTACACAATAAAGAACAATAAAATAATTATTAACTAACCTAAATTATAAAAATATATGAATTGAAACTTACCAATAACTCAATTCACTTTATAAAAATAAAAAACCGGAAGATGCTAGAACACCTTCCGATTATAATAAAGTGAATTAACCATTATTAACTAATCACTAATCAAACACAAAAGTATGAAAAATCTTATTAAGAATAGGATGATACCCTTATTCTGCTTAAATTTTAATTTAAAAATGAAATTAACCACATTTTTACTTATTATTTCCATATTCAAAATTGAGGCAAGCAATTATGCCCAAAATACAAAAATAACATTGAATCTTAATAATGTCACTATTGAAAAGGTGCTAAAAGAAATTGAAATGAAAACAGAGTTTAAATTTCTTTTTAGTAAAGATGATGTCAATGTAAATAAACTTGTTTCAGTTAATGTAAGAAATGAAAAAGTTAAAGATATTTTGAATAAAATATTTTTGGAAATGCCTGTTTCATTTGAGTTATTGAATAAACAAATTATCATTAAAAATACACCAAAAGAAAAAGAAGAAAATCCTATTAATTTATTAATTGACCAACAAAATGAAATTAAAGGCTTGGTTACTGACAGTAATGGCACGCCACTTCCTGGCGTAAGTATTATTGTTGTGGGAACTAGTAGAGGAACAACAACAGATTTCGATGGGAACTATAGTATCAAAGCTGAATTAGGAGAGGAGTTGCAATTTAACTTTATTGGTATGAAAATAGTTAAACAAACTGTTAGCACATCAAACAACATGAATATTGTTATGCAAGAAGATGCCCAAGGCTTGGATGAAGTGATGGTTACTGCTTTTGGGAGAAAAATAACAAGAAATGAATCAACTGCTAGTGTGACGACGGTTTCTAGAGCGCAACTCGCAAAAATTTCTTCTGCTGTGGATGCTCGAGAGGCTCTGGAAGGTAACGTACCTGGGTTGGTTTTAACTCAGACTTCCGGCTCTCCTGGGGCAGAGCCGGTTGTGAGAATCAGAGGTCAAAACTCTATTACAGCTAGTAATAATCCACTCTATGTAATTGATGGTGTTCCTGTCAACACAGGTTCTTTTGATGTTGAAGGTAGTGTAACAACTTCTTTAGGTATTTTTTCTTTAATTAATTCAGCAGATATTGAAAGTATATCCGTTCTAAAAGATGCTTCTGCCGTGGCACCATATGGTGCTGATGGTTCTAATGGGGTTATTTTGATTACAACGAAATCTGGGCGAGGAGGTGACGAAACAACTTTTAATATTAATACCTCTATTGGGTATAGAAATGACGCCATAACTGGAATTACTCCAATGAAAACTAAAGATCGAATGGATGCTATGAGGGAGTCGGTTTGGAATAGTTTTGGAAATGGCGAGTTTGGTGATGGCACCCTTACTTCACGAGACCAGATTGATGATTATATGAATGATAATTTGGCGGATCATTTCGCCCATTGGGAATCTATCGGAAAACCGGATTTTAATTGGAAAAAGGCGTTAACCAATAAAAATGCCATGGTTTATGATTTTAATTTCTCTGCACTACGCGGCGATGAACATTCTAATTTCTATGCAAGTGTGGGATATAATAAAACAGAAGGAACAACAATTAATACCGATATGCAGCGTATTACAGGTTTTATAAAGTACAGTACGGAATTTTACGATCGATTTAAATTAAATATATCGGGAATGGTTGGAAGTGCTACTCAAAACGGAGAACAAGATAATCATGGTACATCTTCTGTTTCGTTAGATAACTTAAATTATTCCAAGTATGCATTGCCCTCTATGATAGACCCCTATTTACCCGATGGTTCCTATCGCTTGGATGGCTTTGCTGCGCATGGAGGGGATATGTACAATCCTATTTTTATCGCCAATAATAATATTCACAATAAGGAGGTTACACGTGGACTTCAAAATACGCAATTAACTGTGGATATTATAGAGGGATTACAGTTTAAAACTACCCTGGGGATGGATTTTACTTTAAACTATAGTAAAGATTATTATGATCCAAGACACGGGGAGGGAGAGAGTCCCCATGGACGGTCTCAAGAAGTATCACAAAGAGCATTTAATTATACTACTCAAAACTCCTTAAGTTATGATTTTAAAATAAATGATAAGCATGGTTTTAATATATTAGCTTTACAAGAGTACACAAAATATAGAAATAAGTTGTTATCTGCTAGCGGTGAAAATTTTGCCACAGAAAACCTAACGAACTTAAGTACTTCCTAAAATAATTGGAGAGAAAACAGCAATAATTCAGATTTGGTGACGG
>DAIQBF010000315.1:0-2976 GCA_036781305.1 Lutibacter sp. | reverse complement strand
AAAAATTCTGCGATGCGTATTTCGTAGGGACAGGTCGCGACCTGTCCGCACATGAATTGGGTGGAAATCATGAATTCATTTTATATAGGAATCATTATTTTTTCATAAATTCGATATTCAATCCACAATTGCGATAATGATTATTTCAATTGCAATTAAATGGGACAGGTCGAGACCTGTCCGTACCTAAATTTGTTATGAAAAAAAGAAAAAGAAATAGAATGTTGGGGTATGATTATTCGCAAGATAATTTATATTTTGTCACTATATGTGTGAAAAACATGGAATGTTGTTTTGGTGGTGTTTCCGTAAAGACAGGTTGTGATTTATCCGTATTTGAACCCAAATTAAAATCCAAAAAAATAATTTTAAATGAAATCGGAGAAATAGCAAAAGCCCAATGGAATTGGCTAGAGAAGCAATATCCTTATATAAAATTGCATAAATTTATTGTTATGCCAAATCACATTCATTGTATTGTTGAAATTGATAGCGATTTAATTACAGATAAGCATATTAAAATAAAATCGTTGTCGGCAATAGTGGGCGCATACAAAATGACTACCTCAAAATTAATTCATTTATATGGATTTCTGGATTTTGCCTGGCATCGTTCGTTTCACGACCATATCATCAGAAACACAAATTCGTACAATAATATTTTCAATTATATTGAGACAAACCCTGATAATTGGGATAAGGACAAATATAATGGCATCGGGAAAGCATAAAAGATTAAAACAATTCTAATTGCGATGGCTGCGGCTCTTTGGGGACTTCAAATTTTCCCCAAAAATTTAAGATATTCCCAAATTGTTTGTCCGTTATTCGCAAAACGCTCACTTTTCCCAGAGGCGGCAATAAATGGTTGATTCTTTTTTCATGGACATCTGCACTTTCGCTGCTGGCGCAATGCCGGGTGTAAACAGAAAATTGCATCATCGTAAATCCGTCCTTAATCAAATTTTTTCTAAATTGTTGGGCGTTTCTTCTGTCTTTTTTAGTTTCGGTAGGCAGATCGAAAAATACAAATAACCACATAATTCTGTAACCATTTAATTCCATAAACTGGGATAATTTATTTTACGCGCTGTACCTGCATAACATTGTTGCAGTGAATTTGTGGTTCTTGTTAAAGCCACCATTAACGGACTTTTGATATCATCAAAATAAACTGTTTGCGTTAACACTTTTAAAAGTTCTGCCTTTATTGGTGTCGTTAATTCCTGCTCAGGAAAAGTATTTATTATTTCAATTACTTTGGCGTCAACCAAAGGGCGAAAGGGTTCCATAATATCGTCGGCCAAACAAAAGGCATTGTATTTATTGTGATGATGGATACCGAAAGTGCTTAAAAGTCCGCTCCCGGCAATGGCTCTTGCAACAGAAGCCCTTAAAATAATGTAGCCATAATTTAAAAACAAATTTGGGTAATCACCATAACGTTCCCGTTTAAAATCAAAATCGAAAATGTGCTTCCAATAATGTGCGGCGGCAACACCTTCTCTGTTTTCTGTATCGCCACTTAAGACTTTAGATTCATGAAAATTTAAAACCTCATAAGGCTTGTTTAACAATTGTAAGTGTTGTGCCTGGTGTTTAATTTTTGTTTTTATGGTTTGTTGCCAAAGTTGCTTTTTTAAAGGTTCAGAAGCATTGATTTGATTCGTGAACAATTCCTGTTGAATATGATGATTGTTTAAATTTAACAACATACTGCAAGGCAGATGCTTCGCGTCGCAAAAAACAACGGCAACGTTGTTTTCGGTAAGTTTTGTCAATGTAGGGATGGAGATGTAAATTTCGGGATGTTCCATAACCACAAAACCAATATCTTCAATAGGGATTGAGGCATTTCTGATTTCCGATTTTACTACAAGTTGTTCAAATTGTGTTGTTAAAGAGCATTTATTTGAAAAAAAGAGCGTTTTTTTGAGCATTTTTATTTAAAATTAGTGATTTTCTTAATGTCATTTTAATACTCGTAAAAATTTAAAACCATTCTAAATAAAAAAAGCTTCTGAAATTTCAGAAGCTTTGTAAATCAAAAAAAAATAATTATTTAAACATCATCAACAGGAACTTCATAATCCCCTTCAAATTCAAGCGAAGGGAAATCCGCATCTTTTATCAGGTTTTCAGAAGTGGCTATGCTAAAATTAACATTGTCTTTTGTGTTTAACTGCCATACAATGCCTTCAGCCTCTGGAAATTCTGCGTTTTCATCCATTTGCGCACCAAACAATCTTTTCAGGATATTCCTGTCTGACAGGCCATTGCTAAATAATTTCAGCAAAATTTCTTTGGTTATTTTAACATCAGCGTTTGCGTCAATTGGTGTGATGGAACAATCGATCAATGTGGCATTTGCACTTGGGAAGGTTCCGTTAAAAGCTTTAAAGAGCAATTGGTTGCAGTTAAACAGGGCGTATTGAAGTTCTATTTCTGGATATTCTTCACAAACGGTATCAATCAACATATCGTTTGAAATCTGTTCAATTTGTCCTTCGGTTAAATAATCGCTTAATTTATGGTCCAGCACAATCACCGCTGCTTCTTTGGGTTCAAAATCGGTGATCGCCATGAGCAGCAATTCATATAAGGTTTCTTTTTTGGCAGTTCCGGCATCGGGAAAATTAAACTTATCCAGCAATTCGATATAATCTTCGGTGGTCCAATAATCCTTTATTTCATCAACAGTTTTTATGCTGTTTATTTTTATGTGGTATTTCATATTTTTATGATTTATTATTTATTATTCGGCACCGCTTGTCTGTGATGCGGGCTTCATTATTTGTAATTATTCATTATTAATAGTAACTGGGTATTCTATTATAAAAAGCAAGTAAAAATTATAAAAAAACGTCGAACTAAAAATTTATTAACCGCAAAGCACGCAAATAAAAACCGCAAATCGCGCAAAAAAGTTTTAAGTCTTTTAAATTCTAATTTCATAAATCATCTTGCATATTCTAT
>DAIQBF010000314.1:0-3009 GCA_036781305.1 Lutibacter sp. | reverse complement strand
TTTTACATTATTTTCTAGAAAGAGTTTCGAATTTAGTTTTTGATTGCCTGGTTTAAATCTGCTCATAATAAGCGTGGAACCTCCTCGGCTAAAAATGGTGTCAGCAAGGTCAAAATCGATCTCTTTTATTCTGGGTTGTTCGCTAAACAACCCTTTAAATCCTTCATGCAAACCTAAAATCCTATATCCGTCTTTTAAAAATGCTTTGGAAACTGTACTTATGACCGAATTAATTCCGGGCGCAGGACCTCCTCCACAGATGATTAATATTGTTTTTTTACTGGGCATTTTTACTATAAATAATTTTAATTTTTTAATAAATGTTGAGCCAAAAAATATTTGGCCCAACATTCTACTTAAACTTAAAACTAACCAATTATTATCTCGCTACTCTTCCAGAAGCATCTCCGTCCATTAATTTCTTAACCTCATCAACAGTCACCAAATTAGCATCGCCTTTAATGGTGTGTTTTAAACAAGAAGCTGCCACTGCAAAATTCAATGCATTTTGGTCATCTTCTGGATAGGTTAATAATCCGTAAATCAATCCTCCCATAAAGGAATCTCCGCCACCAACCCGATCAACAATATCCGTGATTTGGTATTGCGGTGATTGTAACATTGTTTTGCCATCATATAAAACGCCAGCCCAGGTATTGTGCGAAGCTGAAATTGAACCTCTTAAAGTGGTGATCACTTTTTTAGCTTTTGGGAATTTTTCCATCATTTGTTGGCAAACGGACAAGAAAGCTTCTGCTTTAACATCGTGGCCTTGCGTTTGAACGCTAATGCCTTCCGGTTTAATTCCAAAATGCATTTCTGCATCTTCTTCATTTCCCAAAATAACATCGCAATAGGAAGTCAATTCTGTCATAATTGCCTCTCTATTGCCTCCATACTGCCATAATTTAGCACGGTAGTTTAAATCTGTTGAAATGGTAATTCCTAAGTTGCTTGCTGCTTTTACCGCTTCCAGACAAACATCAGCGGCACTTTGTGAAATTGCCGGGGTTATGCCTGTCCAATGAAACCATTTTACACCTTCAAATACTTTACCCCAATCAATCATTCCCAATTGGATATCAGCCATAGATGAATGCGCTCTGTCATAGACCACTTTTGAACCTCGTGAAACTGCTCCGGTTTCTAAAAAGTAAATACCCAAACGGTCTCCGCCATACACAATATGGTCTACGCCAACTCCTCTTTTTCGCATTTCCATCATCGCACACTGTCCAATATCATTTTTTGGTAAACGCGTCACAAATTCTACCGGAATCCCGTAATTTGCCAAAGAAACTGCAACATTCGATTCACCGCCGCCATAAACAACATCAAAGTTATTTGCCTGCGAAAACCTTAAAAAACCTTGTGGAGATAATCGCAACATGATTTCTCCAAATGTGACTACTTTTTTCATTATATGCTAAATAATTTGTTTGATTTAAAATTTGAAATATTCTTTTGCATTGTGATAGCAAATATCCTGTATCATTTTCCCAAGGAAAGCAATATCATTGGGGACCAATCCCTTTCTTAAGTCTTCTGCAATCAAGTCGCATAAAATTCTTCTGAAATATTCATGTCTGGGAAAAGATAAAAAACTGCGACTATCTGTTAACATTCCCACAAACCGACTTAACAACCCTATATTCGATAAGGTGTTTAACTGTTTTTCCATACCGTCTTTTTGGTCTAAAAACCACCAGCCCGATCCCCATTGCATTTTTCCTGGACAACTGCCATCGTTAAAGTTCCCCATCATTGAAGCAAACACTTCATTTTGTGAGGGATTTAAATTGTAAGTAATGGTTTTTGCCAGCTGCTTGCCGGCATCAAGTTTATTGAAAAATTTGGAAAGCGATTCTGCAATCGGATAATCACCAATGGAATCGCAACCGGCATTGGCACCCAATTGTTGCTGTAAACGACTGTTGTTATCCCTAATGACGCCCAAATGATATTGCTGTACCCAATTCATTTCATGGTATTTTTTACCTAAATAAAGAAGCAAGCTCGATTTGTATTTGTCTATTTCTAATACTGAAAGCTTTTCCTCTTTTAAATTTTTATCGAAAATCAACGGAATTTCTTCGGGAGAAAAATCTATTATGGAAAGCAAGCCTCCAAGTCCAAAATCTGACAAACGACAGCCATTTTTATGAAAGTAATTGATGCGCTCATCTATGGCTTTTAATAGATCGGCATAGCTTCCAATTGAAAATTCCACACAAGTTTCCAGTTTTTTCAAATAATTTAGAAACTTAGGCTGTCCTATAAAAAATAGCTCATCTGGCCGAAAGGTTGGCAGCACTTTTGTGTAAAAATCGTTTTTGGCAATTTGTTGGTGGTAATAAAGGTCATCAGCAGGATCGTCTGTTGTGCAAATAACTTCCACATTCATTTGTTCCAGTAACTGTGCGGGTGTTTTTAAGGCCAAAACTTCGTTTGCTTTACGATAGATTTCATTTGCAGAACTTGGCTGTAAAATAGTATCAATATCAAAATAGCGTTTTAATTCGAGTTGTGTCCAATGAAATAAAGGATTTCTTAAGGTATAAGGAACCGTTTCTGCCCATTTTAAAAATTTTTCTTCTGATGTTGCTGATCCAGTAATAAATTGTTCTTCAATGCCATTGGCACGCATACCGCGCCATTTATAATGGTCGCCTTTTAGCCAGGCTTCCGTAATATTTTTTAGCGGTTTATTTTCTGCTATTTGTTTGGCGGATAAGTGATTGTGATAATCAATAATCGGCATATTTTTCGCATACTCATAAAACAAAATTTCTGCTTCTTTCGAATTCAGCAAAAAATTTGAAGTGATAAAAGGTTTTGCATCTATTTGGCTCATAACTCTAAACTTTTTGAAATTCCCATTTCCAGACCCCTTAATTCAGCCAAACCTCGTAAACGACCAATTCCTGAATATCCTGGATTGGTTTTTTTATGCAAATCATCTAACATTTGATGGCCATGGTCTGGTCTCATTGGAATGACGGCATCCGG
>DAIQBF010000313.1:0-3023 GCA_036781305.1 Lutibacter sp. | reverse complement strand
ATCCCAAAAAATCTGCGGCAAATGTGCTTGGCTATATCAGTGAAGTAAATGAAGCGATGATAAGCAACAATTCAAATTATCATTTGGGCGAATTAATTGGTACGGCTGGGGTTGAAAAATCTTATGAAGAAATATTAAGGGGGGTTAAAGGGGTTAAATTTATTCAACGAGACCGGTTTAACAGGGAAATTGGATCTTTTAAAAATGGAATATATGATACCCTTCCAATTTCTGGAAATGACCTTACCTTAACTATTGATGCCGTACTGCAGCAATATGGGGAGGCTTTAATGGCAAATAAACGGGGTGGCATTGTTGCAATTGAGCCTGCAACAGGAGAAATATTGGCGATGGTTTCTATGCCTACTTATGACCCAAATTTAATGGTTGGCAGAGATCGGTCAAAAAATTTCACGAAACTATATCTTGACAGCATCAATAAGCCGCTGTTGGATAGGGGTTTGCAAGCGCAATATCCTCCGGGATCGCCCTTTAAAGTTATTTCCGCTTTGGCGGCTTTGCAGGAAAATGTAATTACTACAGAAAGCAGCATTCAATGTTTTGGCGGTTATAGATACGGATCTGGCAAAGGTTCTTTTATGAGATGTCACTGCGAAACAAATGGGAGTCCTGTTGCGTTAAATAAAGCGATTTACCGATCCTGCAACAGCTATTTTGCAACCGCTTACAGAAAAGTTATAGAAAAATTTCCAACCCCAACAGAAGGCGTAAATGTGTGGAGTAAACATGCGAAAAGTTTTGGTTTGGGAAATTATTTAGATAATGATTTGTCCGTTGGCCAAAAAGGAAATATACCGGATGGTAATTTGTACAATAAAATTTATCCTAACGGACGGTGGCGATCTACGGCAACAATATCTAACGCGATCGGACAGGGAGAAGTGCTGACTACGCCAATTCAATTGGCAAATATGACAGCCGCAATCGCAAATGAAGGATTTTATTATATTCCCCATATCGCGAAAAAAATTAAAGGTAAAACTTTGGATAAAAAATTTACCACGCCAATTTATACCACAATAGATAAAAAAAATTTCAAACCTGTAATTGAAGGTTTGTTTGATGTATTTGACAATCCCAGAGGAACCGCAAGAGGCTCTATGGTTGAAGGTATCCAGATTTGTGGTAAAACAGGAACATCTGAAAACCCTCATGGGCAGGATCATTCTATATTTATTGCTTTTGCGCCAAAAGAGAATCCGAAAATTGCCATTGCGGTTTTTGTAGAAAACGGCTATTGGGGATCCAGATGGGCGGGGCCAATAGCAACTTTAATGATAGAGAAATACTTAAAAGGGGAAACATCTAGGCCCTTGGTGGAAGAACGAATGCTAAGTGGCAGCATTCAAGAAGAATATGATAAACAGTTAAAATAACCCATAAAAGTTGAGAAGCAGAAAAGACAATATATTTCACGGAATTGATTGGGTTTTGGTTTTATTTTATTTCATTCTGATTTTTTTAGGGTGGATTAATATTTATGCCGCAACAATTAATGAAAATCAATTTGATTTATTGAATTTTTCAACTGAATATGGAAAACAACTTATTTGGATTGGATTTAGCATTCCCATTATCTTGCTTATTTTAATGTTTGAAGCCAAATTTTACGAAAAATATGCAGCAATTATCTATGGAAGTTCTTTATTGCTGCTTGCGGGACTTTTCGTTTTAGGCAAAAATATTAATGGATCAACATCTTGGTATGCGATTGGAAGTTTTAGCTTTCAGCCTTCAGAGATTGCCAAAGCCGCGACAGCATTGGCAATAGCCAAATTGGTAAGCGATAAACAGTTTAATTTAAAAAAGCTCAGCACGCAAATGCAGGCATTGTTGGTTTTGTTTTTTCCTGTAATTCTAATAGTATTGCAGCCAGATCCAGGCTCAGCGTTGGTTTATGGGGCGTTTATTTTTGTATTGTATAGAGAGGGATTGCCTTTTTATTATATAACAGTCGGTTTTATTGCCTTGTTTTTATTTGTGATTACCCTTATTTTAGGCTTTGAAATAACGCTAATAAGTTCTCTGGCATTATTTATCTGTATTCTTCTATACTTTATTTTTTATAGGCCAAGGGCTTTTAGAAAAGGATGGGTTAAAATAATTGGGATATACCTGATGTCTGCAATGTTTATTTTTAGTGTAGATTTGGTTTTTAACCATGTTTTTAAACAACATCATCGAGATAGATTTGATATCATACTCGGTAAAAATGTAGATATGAAAGGTGTTGGGTATAATACAAACCAATCGGTCACAACCATAGCGTCTGGTGGCTTTTTTGGCAAAGGATTTTTAGAGGGGGAACGAACGCAGGGTAATTTTGTGCCGGAACAAAAAACAGATTATATATTCACCACAATTGGCGAAGAATGGGGATTTCTCGGCAGCACCATTGTCATACTTTTATTTGTGGCGTTCTTATTGAGAATTATCAACAGAGCAGAACAACAAAAAGCAAAATTCAGCAGAATTTATGGGTACAGCATTGTCGCCATATTTTTTATGCATTTTGTTATAAATATAGGTATGGTTATTGGATTGGTTCCGACAATAGGAATTCCATTGCCATTTTTTAGCTATGGAGGTTCAGCACTCTGGGGATTTACAGTATTGCTTTTTATATTTATTAGGCTCGATGCCAATAAAACGTATGAATGGTAGGCAATCTTTCAAAATAATCAGAAATTATTCCAAACAAAAAAGCATCCACAATATGGATGCTTTTTAAAATGTTGTTTTAAAAATTATAGTGCAGCTACGTGCTTGGCCAATTTGGATTTTAAATTACCCGCTTTATTTTTGTGGATAACACTCTTTTTAGCCAATTTATCTATCATTGACACTACTTTTGGAAATAACGCTGCAGCTTCTTCCTTTTCGGTCACGGCACGTAAGTTTCTAACAGCATTACGAGTTGTTTTATGCTGATATTTATTTCTTAATTGCTTGGCGCGATTGCTTCTAATTCTCTTTAATGCTGACTTGTGATTTGCCATTTT
>DAIQBF010000312.1:0-3030 GCA_036781305.1 Lutibacter sp. | reverse complement strand
AAGAAATCAATTTCGCTTTTTTCTTCTGCCAACTCACCAATCATTCCCAAACCAATTTCCTGATTTGTATTCTCCAAACAAACTATTTCATAGGCAACTTCTTCATAAGGATGTGATTTAAACAACGCAAAAAGGATATTTTTTTCCTTATGTTTTTCAAAAATAACGCTTATTAATGTTTCATTTTCTTGGTGCAACTTGCCTTTTTCTCCATAAACCGGATTCGAATTTTCATTTCCCCTAAAAGTACCATAACCTTCCGTATTAAAACTGCAATTGTCGTAATTGCCTACATTTCCTGCACCTGCGTTAAAAAGTGCTTGTCTAACTTTTTCTGCGGAAGCAATTGGCGCATAAGTGGTGAGTTTTTTAAGCGTGTTTTTTTGCGGAATCAATATCTTTTTGTTTTTCAGACCTAACATTTCACAAATTTTTGCGTTTACGCCCTGAAATGAATTGTCTAAAGCCGTGTGCATGGCATAAATGGCAATGTTGTTTTTGATGGCTTTGATCACTGCGCGTTCCACATAATTTTTGCCGTTCAGTTTTTTTAAGCCTGAAAATAGAATGGGATGAAAACTTACGATTAAGCTGCAATTGTTTTCGATGGCCTCATCAACCACGTTTTCTAAGGTGTCCAATGTTACCAAAACTCCAGTGACTTCGTTGCTGAAGTCGCCCACCAATAAACCCACATTGTCAAATCCTTCAGCATAATTTAAAGGGGCAATTTCTTCAATGCACGCAGTAATATCTTTAATTTTCATTTTTCAAAAACGTTAGGGAAACAAAGATAAAATTTACCAAAGAAAGTTCTCTTAATTTATAGAGAAATTTTCTGATTTTGTTTTGTATTTTCGCTTAAGTGAAGTTTTTGAGAAAAATAGCATTTCCGTTTTCAATATTGTATGGATTAATTACAAGTTTGCGTAATTATTTGTACAATGTTGCCTTGTTGAAATCTACACATTTTAAAACGCCAACAATTGTTGTCGGCAATTTAAGCGTTGGCGGCACCGGAAAAACGCCGCAAATTGAATATTTAATCGAATTGTTGAAGAACGATTATATAATTGCGATTTTAAGCCGAGGTTATAAAAGGAAAAGCAAAGGATTTATCATTGCTGATGGAAGTGTTTCTGTGGAAATTATCGGTGATGAACCTTTTCAAATTCATTTAAAATATCCGGAAGCAATTGTATGTGTTGATGCTAACAGAACCAACGGAATCACTAAATTGGAGCAATTGGAAAATCCGCCGGAAATTATTTTGCTCGATGATGCTTTTCAACATAGAAAAGTTAGGGGCGGATTTAATATCCTATTAACCACTTTTGCCAATTTATATGTGGATGACACGATGCTTCCAACCGGTGATTTGCGGGAAAATGCCTCGGGGGCAAATAGGGCACAAGTAATTATTGTGACCAAATGTCCCGCCGATATTTCAGAAAAGGAACAGAGAGAAATTACTAAAAATCTTCATCCGATAGCAAATCAACCAGTTTTTTTTACCGCCATAACTTATGATACGCAATTAAAAGGAGAATCAACTTTGGATTTAAGCGATTTGGCTGATTTTGAAATTTTGTTGGTTACGGGAATCGCAAATCCAAATCCGTTGACAGCGTATTTAAAAAGCAAAAAGCTTAATTTTAAACATTTGAAATATCCGGATCATCATCATTTCAATATAAATGACATTGGGGAAATAAATTCGGCGTATAATTCGTTAACAGCAACAAATAAAATAATTTTAACAACGGAGAAGGATTATGTCCGTATTTTTGGAAAACTAAAAAACTTGCATTATATCTCAATAAAAACAACGTTCATAACTCATAAAAAGGAGTTTGACAATCTTATAAAAAATTATGTGGAACAAGGTTCAGGAAACAGTTAAATTCCTACAAAATAAGGGAATTTCAAAAGCAGATTTCGGTATTATTTTAGGAACAGGTTTGGGAAATTTGGTGGAGAAAATCGATATAGAATTATCTATTCCTTACAATGAAATTCCCAATTTTCCGGTTTCTACGGTTGAAGGCCATTCTGGGGAACTGATTTTTGGCAAAATCGGCACTAAAAAAGTGTTGGCGATGCGAGGTCGTTTTCATTATTATGAAGGCTGGACTATGGAGCAAACCGTTTTTCCGGTACGCGTGATGAAATTTTTGGGCGTTGAAAATTTAATTGTTTCAAATGCCTCTGGCGGCGTAAATCCGGCCTTTAAAGTCGGCGATATTATGATTATCACCGATCATATTAATTTTATGTCGGCGCATCCTTTGCATGGTAAAAACGAGGCGCGTTTTGGGCCAAGATTTGTGGATATGCACGAGGCTTACAGCAAAATGATGATTGCCAAAATGGAACAAATTGCACTTAAATTAAACATTCCAGTTCATAAAGGGGTTTATTTGGCTTTACAAGGACCAACTTTTGAAACGCCTGCAGAATATAAAATGGTGAAAATTTTGGGCGCAGATGCCGTTGGAATGTCAACCGTACCTGAAGTTATCGCCGCAAAACATTTAGGAATGACGTGTTTTGGAATTTCGGTAATTACCGATTTGGGCATTGAAGGAAAAGTTGAAGCCGTTTCACATGAAGAAGTGCAAAAAGTGGCGAAAATTGCTGAAAAATCAGTAGGTAAATTGGTGGAGGAATTTATAAAGTATCAGTAGGGACAAGTCGCGACTTGTCCGTAGCTGTAATAGGTTGCGACTTGTCCGTAGCTGTAACAATTCGCGACTTGTACGTTTGTAGAGACAAATCTCGGTCTATATGTTCTATAAGTAATCAAAAGTTCAATCAGCATTAAAAGTTGAAATATTGAGAAGTCTTTTCTATGAATCTGGATCAATCTCCCTTTCCTTTGGAAAGGGCTGGGGATAGGAAACCCTTACTTCTCGTAGTACAAATTTTTCACAATGCCATCCGCAAGCCCAATTTTTGGAACAAATATTTTGTTGGCACCGCTCCATTCCATAATGGATAAATAAATTTTGGTTGCGGGTATAATTACGT
>DAIQBF010000311.1:0-3062 GCA_036781305.1 Lutibacter sp. | reverse complement strand
TTTATGATTTATTATTTTATTGGTACAGATGCAGTTCGCCATTAATCATTCCCCTGTGTGTCAAAATTTGTAATGCTCGTTTCATCACTTATTTACATTGATAATAAATAGATTAGCTAATTAAATTCCAATCTTTTCTAAACCGAATAAGTTCTAGGTCTATTTGTTTTTTAGACAGAAAAATTAATTCTTCCGCATTGTCAGAAACAATTGGTTCTAAATAACTAACCTTAACCTCTGTTCTCCATTTGCTGAAGCATTTTAAAAAATGCGGAACAAAAGTGTCATTGCCAACCCAGGCATCATCCATATTTTTGTAATCTATGGCTACAGGCGTAACCGGAACGCCCAATGCTGCGGCAATATTAAACGCACCAGGTTTAAAATCGATGGTGGTTGGCTTGATATGTGTTGTGCCTTCAGGGGTATTGTAAATTGAAAAGCCATTTTCCAGGACTGAGTTAATATCTTTTAAAGTTTGGTCTCTGCTTGCTTTATTTTCTCTATTCACAAATATTACGCCTGTTGTTTTACAAACATTCCCAATCAATGGCCAAGACGCCACTTCTTTTTTTCCAATGGGAGAAGCCAAGATATTTTTTAAAATAACTATAGCGTCAAAATAACTTCTGTGATTTGAAACAATTAAACCAGATTCTACAGGTTCTTTTCCGTAAACAGTAATTTTAGACCCTAAAATCGGGTGCAAAACTCTGATAATAAAACGCCTGAGCAATATTCCGCGCTCCAATTTTTTTTCTTTGCTTTGATAAAACAAACCAATCAACAATAATAAACAAAGAAAGATTAAAACAATTAATATAAATAATAACAGCCTGCCAATGGCCAAAATATACCCAAATACCCCCATTTATTTAAAATAACTGAATGTTTCGCCTTCTTTAATGGAAAGCAATGTTTCGTAAATTAATTTAATTACATTTTCAACATCATCTTTGTGGACCATTTCCACTGTAGTGTGCATATAGCGCAAGGCCAAAGATATTAAGGCCGAAGGAACACCGCCATTGCTGTAGGCAAATGCATCGGTATCAGTACCTGTAACTCTCGAAGAAGCCATTCTTTGAAAAGGAATTTTTTTCTCCATGGCTGTATTCACGATCAATTCACGCAAATTATTTTGAACGGCCGGCGCATAGCTAATCACAGGTCCGCTTCCCGAAAGTGTTTCACCTTCTTTCTTTTTATCTATCATTGGGGTTGATGTGTCGTGACAAACATCGGTAATTATCGCAATATTTGGTTTGATGGTCTGGGTAATCATTTCGGCACCACGCAAGCCAATTTCTTCCTGAACAGAGTTTGTGATATACAATCCGAAAGGGAGCGTTTTTTTATTTTCCTTTAGCAATCTTGCCACTTCGGCAATCATAAATCCGCCCATTCTGTTGTCGAGCGCCCTGCAAACAAAGTTATTTTTATTTAATATAAAGAAGGTGTCTGGATAAGTGATAACGCAACCTACATGAACGCCCAACGCTTCAACTTCCTCTTTCTTTTTACAGCCAACATCAATAAATATGTTGTTTAATTGAGGTGCTTCTTCTTTGCCTTTATCTCTGGTATGAATTGCCGGCCAGCCAAACACGCCTTTCACAATGCCTTTTTTTGTGTGAATATTTACTATTTTTGAAGGGGCAATTTGGTGGTCGCTTCCGCCATTTCTAATCACGTAAATTAACCCTTCTGGCGTTATATAGTTTACATACCATGAAATTTCATCGGCATGTCCTTCAATAACCACCTTAAATGCTGCGTCCGGATTTATTACCCCAACGGCTGTTCCATAACTGTCGGTTATAAAGGTATCAACATAAGGTTTTAGATAATCCATCCAAATTTTTTGGCCTTCGCTTTCATAGCCGGTTGGAGAAGCATTATTCAAATATCTTTCTAAAAAGTCGATTGATTTTTTATTCAATATAGATTTACTCATAATTATTTAAATGTTTTTGTGAACGCAAGATACTAAAATGTTACTGATGCCTAAAATTTATAATTTATATCGCATTAATAAAACAGTAAGATAATATTGAAATAGATTTTTGAATTTTGTAATTTTGGAACTCTTTTTGATAAAGATAACAATTGATGAAAAATAAGGTTAAAAGGTTTTTGTTATTGCCTATCCTATTTATGGGGGTACTTCTTTTTGCACAAGATGAAAAAGATTCTATTCCATTAACTGAACAGTACACTATTTTTGAAGGGGATACACTGCTGATTGAACTTGATGAGGTTTTTTTGTTGAAATCATTAAAATTTAAAACAGATTATGATCGTCGCTATTATTTATGGTATCGCAAAAAAACATTAAAGGCCTATCCTTATGCAAAATTGGCAGCCGACAGGCTGGAAACTTTGAATAAAAGATTGGAAAATATAAAATCTAAAAGGAAGAAAAAACAATACATAAAAGTAATTCAAAATTATATGGAAGGTGAATTTACCGACCAGCTCAAAAAATTAACTAGAACGGAAGGAGAGATCTTGATAAAATTAATGCACAGGCAAACCGGTGAAACTGCTTATGATTTGGTTAAAGATTACCGAAGTGGCTGGAAAGCATTTTGGTACAACACTACAGCAAATTTGTTTAAGTTGTCCTTAAAAGACAAATATGACCCTGTACACAATACAAAGGATTTTTTAATTGAAGATATTTTACAGCGTGCTTTTACCGATGGTACTTTAGAACCGCAACCATCAAAAGTTGATTTTAACTATATAGAATTGGGATCAAGTTGGATTGTTGTTCCAAGACCAGCCAAGAAAAAGGGTAAATAATAAACACATAAGTGTTGTGTGATTAAAATAAATTACCTAATTTAGTAGCCCGCATTTTGAAAAATAAACTTTAATTTTATTTTTTATGCTTTGTAAATAGCTTGATTTCAATCACTTGATTTTTTCTTCAAAAAAAGGGTTAAAAAAGTTGTTTGGGAAAGAAAAAAGGGATTACATTTGCAACCGCTAATAAGGAAGGTTGTTGGCAAAGTTCTTAGAAAGGCATTGAAAAAAACATTAAGAATAAAAAATCA
>DAIQBF010000310.1:0-3068 GCA_036781305.1 Lutibacter sp. | reverse complement strand
TTCAGAAAAATGAAATTGAATGAAGAAGAAATTAAAAGAGTTTCAACAAAATTAACAATTTCACCGATAAAATGAATAAAAGAATCACCATAAAACAAATTGCACTGGCTTTGCAAGTTTCTATTTCAACGGTTTCAAAAGCGTTAAACGACAGCTACGAAATTAGTGACGAAACAAAAAAAAGAATTCAGGAATATGCCAAATTGCACAAATACAAGCCCAATACATTGGCGTTGAGCCTGCAAAATAAAAAAACAAAAACCATTGGTATCATTATTCCAAATATTTTAAATTATTATTTTGCCAGAGTGCTTCGTGGCATTGAAAAAGTGGCAACAGAAAAAGGCTACAACATCATTACCTGCATCACCAATGAATCCTACAAAAAAGAAGTGGACACCATGGAAATGCTTTCAAATGGAACTATTGATGGTTTTATCGCCTGTATTTCGGAAGAAACTTTAAAAATTGGGAATTTTGACCATTTTCATGATATTTTGGAAGAAGGTACGCCGATTGTGTTGTATGATCGTATTCCCCAAGAAATAAATTGTGATAAGGTAGTTACAGATTTAGTGAAAAGCGCCTATAAAGCTACCCGATTTTTAATGAAATCATCTTGTGAGAAAATTGCATTTATTTCAACATCAGAAGCCTTGAATATCGGTAAATTTGGCCTTGAAGGCTATTTAAAGGCACTTGAAAAACACCATGTGAACCCAGTGAAAAGTTTAATTATACGGCAAGATTGCGAAGAGGGCCTTAAAGAGAAAATACATGAAATGTTGGATAAACATCAGGTAGATGGTTTTTTTACTGTAGATGAGATTTCCGGCGCCATAACCACACAAGTTCTAAATAAAAGATTCATCAGAATTCCGGAAGATGTCTCAATTGTTGGACTTACAAATGGCATCTTATCTCGTTACAGCTCACCGCCACTGACCAGCGTAAATCGTTTTGCCCACACAACCGGTGAAATTGCAGCAACACGATTGATTGATAAAATTGAAGGAAAAATTGAGTTTGATGACGTTAAAATAGAAGTGGTTAAATCGAAACTGGTTGAACGCGAATCGACAAAAAAACTTTTTATAAAGTTTTAAATTAAAGAATAAAAAAACAAAAACTAATCATTTATCAATCCAAAAAATTTAGCCGTCCAATAAGTGGCATGAAAGTTTTTATCCACCGCAAATTTGGCCACTTTTCCTCCTTGTTGTTTTTCTAAACCAGGATCAACTGCCATCGCGTGGCCTAAATTATTAATTTCGTATTTTACAATAACCGGACAATCATTTTTGAAGTAGGTGGTTTTGGCAATGTCGCTATTTCCATTGAAATTTGGAACTATAGTTGGTTCGGTTTCTATTTTATGGATTCCTTTCCACTGCATTTCAATTATTTCGGCATTTTTTATATTCACAAACGGATCATCGATGCCATGAAATATAACGACTTTTGGGTATTTCCCATCATAATCCGGATTGTTATTGCCTATTGAAGCCACCCATTCCGCGTTTGTTTTTTCAACTTTCCCTTGCATCGCGGCGTATGCAGTTGCCAAGTCATTCGCTGCTTTAAATGGAATTCCTGATAAAATAGCTCCTGATTTAAATAAATTCGGATAATTTGCCATAAGCACATTGGCCATTGCCCCGCCTGCTGACATGCCCGAAACGAAAATTTTTGACGGATCGATATCAAAATTTTCAAT
Organism: Lutibacter sp.; assembly: GCA_036781305.1. Classification (GTDB taxonomy): domain Bacteria; phylum Bacteroidota; class Bacteroidia; order Flavobacteriales; family Flavobacteriaceae; genus Lutibacter. The sequence goes on along the minus strand of DAIQBF010000310.1, from coordinate 1,351 downwards.
GGCATATTGTATCATTTCTCTTATGGTGTCAGATTCGCCATCATTCTTTGAAATATCCGCATTTTCATACCAATTAAAACAGCTATTCAAATTATTCTCCGCTTTTTGCTGCGGATACAAAACCATAAAATTATTAGAATCTGCCAACGAATTCCACCCGCTTTGTTCTGCAATTTCATTTGCTGTTTGAACGCAGCCATGCAAAACTACCACTAATGGCACTTCCATATCGTTATTTATCGGCTTATGAACATACATTTCCAAATTCCCTTTGTTGGTGCCAAAGTCGGTGATTTCAACCAATTTGTTTTGGGAAATGAGCTGAAAACTCGTCAACAACAAAAATAACCCGATAATGTTTTGAACTTTTTTAATCATTATATTTCAGTTTAAAAAAAGAAATTTTTTATTTTACCAGCCCTCTTGAAATAACGCCTCCAGTAATTTCAAGCGTTGTGCCAGTCACCGCTTCATTTTGAATGGCGAAAATTAAAGCGCTCACTATCTCATCAATTTTAACCAACCTGCCAATGGTTACGTCTTTAACAATGCTTTCCAATACTTCGGGCTTCATTCCCAATAATAGTGGCGTTTCCACATAGCCTGGTGCAATCCCAACAATGCGAATTCCCTTAATATTTTTGGCGTGAAACTCACCCGCCAATATTTTTGGCCACAATGCCACCGAAGCTTTTGTTGAACTGTAATTTAACTGCCCCAATTGCCCTTCTTTATTAATGGAAGAAATGGTGAAAAGCACGCCTTCGCATTTGTTGTCAATCATTCGGATGGAAGCTTCTCGGATGGTCAAAAATGTTCCCAATAAATTTACATTGATCACATCCATAAATTGAGAGGTGCTCATTGATTTAAATACTTTTCCCGTTTCTCGATCTGGGTTTACCATAAATGCATCCCTAAATATTCCTGCTGAAGGCACCACAATATTTATGGCACCATAAGTTACTATCGCGGCATCCATCAATTTAATGACATCAGCTTCTTGGCTAACGTTTGTTTTCATGGCAATGGCCTCGCCGCCATTTTTTCTAATTTCTTCAACTTTGGAATTAAGGCCTTCTTCGTTCATGTCCCCAAGAACAACTTTTACGCCCAATTTAGCCAATTCTATGGCTACGCCCGCCCCAATTCCGCTGGCGCCTCCTGTAATTACTGCAACTTTATTTGTTAAGTTCATCTTTTATTTTTTAATAATTTTCTTTTTTTCATTGTAAAAGGATGTATGTAACCTTATCTCTTTATCAAACATATACAAAACGGCAGGCTGCGCCATAAAAGTACCAATCGTAATTGCCATGAGCGAACGGAATAGGAGGGGAGTAAATTTCCG
>DAIQBF010000309.1:0-3092 GCA_036781305.1 Lutibacter sp. | reverse complement strand
GTTATCCGCCGTGTTTTTATAGGACTGACGTTGTTCTTTTATTGCTTCCGGGCGCAAAGTATAAGAAACATCCAATCCGGAATCTCTCATATTCAATCCTTGATTAAGACCTTGTGCGCCACAACCAACGATTACAATTTTTTTGCCTTTCAGTTTTTTTACGCCATCTTCAAAGTCTGAAGAATCCATAAATTCACAAATTCCCAATTGTTGTAATTGTAAACGTAAAGGTAATGTGTTAAAATAATTTGCCATTTTTATTTGTTTATGTGTTTAGTTGTTTAACTGTTTATTTGGAGTTTTGATTTATGGTTCGAAAAAAATACACCCCCAAACCCTCTCATGAGGGAAATTTCTTACAAACTTTTATCCTTTTGAACGGACAGGTCGCGACCTGTCCCTACAAGCCAGGGGCTATTTCTTTCAATACATCTGAAATTGCCATTCTTGGCCTTGAAATCGCAATGCGCCCGGAGCGGACAAATTGCATCAATCCGTAAGGCTTTAATTTTTGATACATATTGTCTATATCTTCTTTTAAACCAGAGGCTTCTATCACAAAATATCGCTCTGTGATTGCAATGATATGCGCTCTTCTGAATTTTAATTTATTCTGAATCTTTTCATCATATAAATGTTCCGATGAAATTTTAAACAAGGCTGTTTCGTGATAAATAATTTCATCTTCTGTATGAAAAAAAGCACCAATCACTTCAATTTGTTTTTCCAACTGAAGCACTACTTTCCTAATTAAGGTTTCTGATACAATCACCACAAAAGTAAATCTGTGTACATTCTCAATTTCCGATTCAGAAACGGTCATGCTTTCAATATTGATATGACGTTTTAAAAATATCGCAGACAATCTATTCAATATTCCTATATTATTTTCGGTATAAACCGACACTGTATAAACTTTTTTTTCTTCCATAATTAACTCAATCTTATATCTGAAACGCTTGCCCCTGAAGGTATCATAGGGAATACATTGCTTTCTGGTTCAATGACAACCTCCAAAAAATAAGCCTCTTTTGAATCTGTCATTTTTTTTATGGCATCGGCCAAATCTTCGCGTTTTGAAACCCTATTGGCTTCTATGCTATATCCTTCGGCAATTTTAACAAAATCGGGATTTGTCATCACTGTTGAAGCGTAACGGCGGTCGAAAAACAATTCTTGCCACTGCCTTACCATTCCCAAAAAGTTGTTATTTAGCACCACAATTTTTACGGCTGCTTTTGTTTGAAGCATGGTTCCCAATTCCTGAATGTTCATTTGATAACCGCCATCTCCAATAATGGCGATAACTTCACGATCTGGCGCGCCCATTTTTGCGCCAATGGCTGCCGGCAAACCAAATCCCATGGTTCCCAATCCGCCAGAAGTGATATTGCTTCTGGTTTTTGTGAATTTCGCATAACGCCATGCAATCATTTGGTGCTGGCCAACATCGGACACAATTACCGCTTCGCCCTTGGTTTCTTTATTGATTTCCGCCAAAACCTCACTCATTGTCAAGCCTTCTTTGGTAGGATATAATTGATCGTTTATCACAGTTTCTTTTTCAATTTCATACAATTTATGAAACTCTTTCATCCATTCCTGATGATTCGCCTTGTCAACAAATTGCATAATCTCGACCAACGATTCTTTTACGGTACCCAAAACGGCTACATCCGTTTTTACGTTTTTATCCACTTCTGAAGGATCAATTTCAAAATGAATAATTTTTGCCTGCTTGGCGTAAGTATTTAAATTTCCGGTAACGCGATCATCGAAACGCATTCCGATGGCGATCAACACATCACATTGATTTGTCAATACATTTGGCGCATAATTTCCGTGCATCCCAACCATGCCCACATGCAAAGGATGGTCTGTTTCTAAAGCCGACAATCCCAAACCTGTACATGCCGACGGAATGCCCGTTTTTTCTATAAAATTTTTAAATTCCTGCTCTGCCGACCCAATAATAACACCTTGTCCCCAAACAATCAATGGTTTTTTAGCAGCATTAATTAATGCGGCAGCTTCTTTAACTTTTGCTATGTTCAATGTTGGAATTGCCTTGTAACTTCTAACTTTTACACATTTATTATAAGAAAAGTCAAGCTCGCCAAATTGGGCATCTTTGGTGATGTCTATCAATACCGGACCTGGGCGGCCAGATTTTGCGATATAAAACGCTTTCGCAAAAACCTCGGGAATTTCACTGGCCTTGGTGATTTGATAATTCCATTTTGTCACTGGCGTAGAAATACCGATAATATCCGTTTCCTGAAATGCATCAGAACCCAACAAATGGGAACCTACCTGGCCTGTGATGCAAACCAAAGGCGTAGAATCAATTTGTGCGTCGGCAATTCCGGTCACCAAATTGGTGGCGCCAGGGCCTGAAGTTGAAAAAACAACTCCAACTTTTCCCGTCACGCGAGCAAAGCCTTGTGCAGAATGTATGGCACCTTGTTCATGGCGCGACAGCACGTGATGAAATTTTTCTTTGTATTTGTACAATTCATCATAAATTGGCATAATTGCACCGCCCGGATAACCATAAGCCAATGTTGAACCTTCTTCCAACAAACATCTGATAACCGCCTCAGCGCCGGTCATCTTCACCGATTTTACCGCTGTTTTTTCCTGAGCTTCCTTTTTTAATGTTTCCATTCCTTTAAAATTTATCTGTTACGCAGCCTTCTGAAGCTGTTGAAACGGTTTTAGCATATTTATACAATATTCCTTTTTTATGTTTTGGCTCAGGCGCTTTCCATACTGCTTTTCTAAAAACCAGTTCATCCTCAGTCAATTTTACATTGATTGTTTTATTTTTGGCATCAATCACAATCACATCACCATCTTTCACAAGTGCAATGACACCGCCAGATTGTGCTTCAGGAGAGATGTGTCCCACCACAAATCCGTGCGTGCCGCCTGAAAAACGTCCGTCTGTTACCAATGCAACAGATTTTCCCAAACCGGCACCCATAATCATGGATGTAGGCTTTAACATTTCCGGCATTCCCGGTCCGCCTCTTGGGCCAACATAACGAATTATCACCACATCGCCTTTTGATACTTTTCCTGCGCCAATT
>DAIQBF010000308.1:0-3123 GCA_036781305.1 Lutibacter sp. | reverse complement strand
GTGGCATGTTTTCTTTTATAATTCCTTCACCATTATCGGTAACACGGACCAGAACTTTATTTTTAACAATATTTTCAATGCTTACCTCGGTGGTTCCGTCCTGTTTTCCGTATTTCAAAGAGTTGACGATAAGGTTTGTAAGCACTTGCTCAATCCGCTCTCGATCTGCTTTTACAATTATTTCCTCAGCATATTCTTTATCAAAAACCAATGAAATATTTTTTTTGGCGGCTTTCATTTCAAGCAAATCAAAAATATTTTGTATCAATTCCAATATGTTGAAATTTTCTTTGTTTAGCACTAGGCCGCCCACTTCCAACTTGGCAATCATGTCTAATTCCTTAACTATATAAATTAGTCTTTCCACTCCCTTGTTAGCCCGCCTGAGGTATTCTTTCCGAACTTTTTTATCCTTCATCGCTCCGTCCAGCAACGTCAAAATGTAACTTTGTACTGTAAATAAAGGGGTTTTCAGCTCGTGTGAAATATTTCCCATAAATTCCTTTCGGTAGTTTTCACGAACGTTTAAGGTTTCTATTTCAAGTTTTTTGACATTTACATAATTCTCAACTTCTCGGGTGAGCACTTCCATATCAGTAGTTACCGATGGTTGCGGAAAATCCTTCTCACTTAAAACGCGAACGTCTTTGTATATTTTTTTTATTCTAAAGTAAATGAACTTTTCCACCCGATATTGAAGGATGAAAAATGAAAGCAGAAACATAACCAAAAATAAAAGAGGCAACCAAACCAAACTTGTTTCAAGCAAAAAAAATAGAAAAATGCCCATAGCAATAGTTGAGCAAAACGCAATGAAAAGCGAAGTAATGGCGGCAAAATTATATTTTTTGGAAAATTTCATTCTTTCTAAACTACAAATTTATAGCCAACACCTTTAACTGTTTTGAACTTGTCATCACCAATTTTTTCACGGAGTTTTCTGATGTGTACATCGATGGTTCTCTCGCCAACTATAACGTCGTTGCCCCATATACTGTCTAAAATAGTTTCGCGTTTAAAGACTTTCCCAGGCTTTGAAGCCAATAATGCCAAAAGTTCAAATTCCTTTCGGGGCAGTTCCATTTCTTCCTTTCCAAGCATTATTTTATATTCTTCGCGATTAATGGTTAAGTTTCCGAGTTGAATTTTTTCAACTTCTTTCTCTTCCTTGAATCTTCGCAATAGAGCTTTTACTTTACTAACAAGAACTTTTGGTTTTATTGGTTTGGTTATATAATCGTCAGCGCCAGCCTCAAAACCGGCCATTTGTGAATAATCTTCACCACGAGCGGTTAAAAAAGTTATAACGGTTTCCGAAAGTTCAGGTATTTTTCTGATTTTCTCACATGCTTCGATACCGCCCATTTTTGGCATCATTACATCCATAATAATGAGTTGTGGTTTTATTTTTTTCGCTTGGGCTATTGCTTCAATTCCATTTTCTGCAGTTTCTACTAGATAGCCTTCGGAAGTGAGATTATAACGAACTATTTCAAGAATGTCTGGTTCATCATCTACAAGCAAAATTTTAATATCCTTTTTCTTCATAAAAAAATGACTCTTTATTTAGGTTTCAAAGATACTATTATTTAACCTCAGTAAAGTTTAGCACGTTTATTGTAATTGATATAATAACAGTTTAATAATGTTTAAGGTCACGACCATTGACCTCGTTTTTAGACGTAAAACACATTTCAAAATAAATTATTATTTAGGCTTTTTAAAGTGAAAATTTTTTTATAGCTTTATTTAAATATCTTAAAAACAGATGGTTATGAAAACAATTATTTTTATTGCAAGCTTATTGTTCTGTACCGTTTCTTTTTCGCAAATACGCATTAATGAAGTGGATGTAGATCAAACTGGAACGGACGTCAATGAATTTGTTGAAATTCTGTCCGATTCTCCAAATTTCTCAATGGATGGTTACATTGTAGTATTTTACAATGGTTCAGACGACGAAAGTTACAAGACCGTAGATTTAACTGGTTATAGTTCAGATTCAGAAAAGTTCCTGATTCTCGGTGGTAGCGGAATACCTGATGTTGATATTGTTATTGGCACGAGCAATGCAATTCAAAACGGGCCAGATGCAATTGCAATTTATCAAGACAGTGCCAGCAATTTCCCAAATGGAACGCCCGTTACAAGTGTAAATTTGATTGATGCAATTGTTTACGGCACCAACGATGATGATGACCCAGAGCTTTTGGCAGGATTAAACCAAACAGTTCAATATGATGAAGACCTTAATGGAAACAAGGATACAGAATCCATACAAAGCAATGGAGCGGGAAGTTTTTGTGTGAACTTACCAACATTGCGCGCTGAAAATGCCTGCGTTTTAGGAATTAACCAATCACTAATAGATAGGTTCAAGATATATCCTAACCCTGCCACAAATGGATATTTATATATAAATTCAAAAATAAGTGGCTTGAAAAGTGTTTCAATATTTGATGTATTGGGAAAACAAGTTATAAAAACTACATTAAATGGCGAAAGATTAGACATTTCTGCCTTGAAAAGCGGGGTTTATATTTTGAAAATAGAACAAGGAAAGACTTCCATCACCAAAAAATTGGTTGTTAAGTAAACCACAGCAATATTTATTTTTAAAGCTCCTGTTTCGGCAGGGGCTTTTTTATTTTCCTACTTTTGAAGTGAAATTTTGTCGCTGAAAAAAATGCTTGAAACCGAACTTTTTAATATCAAATCTGACGAAGATTTTAAAAGTCTTGCTTTGGAAATATTTCGATTTCAGCACAAAAATGTTCCCGTTTATCGTCAGTTCTGCAATCTTTTGAATACGAATGTTTCCAAAGTAAAAACTATTGAAGACATACCTTATCTCCCAATTCAGTTTTTCAAAAGCCATAGGGTAATCGCTGAAAATTTATCTGAAGAATTAATCTTCACAAGCAGCGGCACCACGGGCAGCAGTAGCAGCAAACACTATGTAGCCGATTTAAAATTATACGAAAAAAGTTTTCAGAAAACTTTTCAAAACCAATACGGCAATCCTTCAAATTATACAATTCTCGCCCTCCTACCTTCCTATTTGGAGCGCAATGGTTCATCCCTAATTTATATGGTTGAAGCTTTAATTGAAAAAAGCAACAA
>DAIQBF010000307.1:0-3133 GCA_036781305.1 Lutibacter sp. | reverse complement strand
TATTTGGGCCATATAAGTGTATTTCCTCATTTGGCCAATCGGCTCTAATATCACTCCATTTATTAACAGTGCTATTTGGCTCCCAAAGTTTTTTAAGCTCTTCGGTAGTCATTGTTTTAGCCCAGGTATTTTCTTTATTAACAACAACAGAAATACCGTCAAGAGCAACAGTTAGCCGTATATATTCTATACCATTTTCTTTGCAAAGCGCAATTTCTTTATCTTTAATTTCTCTTGAAGCATCGCTGATATCGGTAACTCCAGTAGCGAATTTTTTAAAACCTCCACCAGTTCCAGACTCACCAACAGTAACTTTTACTTTAGGTTCGACTTTTAAAAATTCTTCGGCAACAGCCTCTGAAACAGGAAAAACTGTTCCTGAACCATCAATAGAAATTGATCCTGTTAATTCTGTTCCTTTTTCCTTTTTGTTTCCGCAAGCTCCGATTACCAAAGCAAAGGATATCATCATTATTAATTTTTTCATTTTTGTCTGTTTTAATTTGTTTAGCAAAGGACTGATTTGATTGTTAAGTTTAGGTTAACTAAATATTAATAGATTGCTATGGTTTTCTTTATATTAAATGAATTATAATTTGAATTCAGCATTTAAAAATACCAGTGATTTGGCATCTAACGTTGAATTGTCAAAACTGAAGTCTTGGTAATTCAATGAAAATTTAAGGCCTTTAAGGGGTGCATATTGAATTCCCGCAATAATTTGGCTGCCGTTATTATCCATATTCCATGCGGCAGTTTCGCCAGATAAAGTATTTGAATCTAGCTGGTCATAGCGACCAAAGATTTCAAATTTTTTGTTGATGACATAGGTTGAATAAAAGGAAAAACCATCCAATTCATGGTCAACAGCCGGACCTGAATATTTTTTTCCATTATTTAATTTGTTGTATTCCGCAGCAAATCTCCAATCTGTTGCTTTATAACCCGCGAACAAGGCCAAAGCGCTAATAGCTTTTGAATCGGAAACTGATTGGCTGTCCATATAAATTTTTGTGGTCAATCCTTTTACGGGTTCAAAAACCAAACTTCCGCCAATTTTCTGGTTTCCGTCTTCATCCTGTAATTTTTTATAGCCTTCACCGTTGGAAACCACGAAATTCGCTTTTAAAGTTTTTGTTATTGTAAATTCAGCATTTACACCCAAATCCGCGCTCGGTCCGTAACTGTGCTCATCTTGAAATGATTTAAATATATATCGGTAACCCCAAAAATCTTCCTGGTCGTTAAATTGTTTCATGCCAATTAATCCCATACTTAATTTAACTCCAGAAGCTACTTTCCAATCCAATTGAGCAGCTTTTAGATAGGCAGTATAGGCACTTCCGCCGGTATTACTGCCAACATCAAAAGTAATTTTTGCTGAAATGTCCTTGCTGAAATTATATTTATATCCAAAATAAGAGCGGTTTAACTCAAAGGCACTTTTTTTGGTGGCGTTTTGAGAAAAATCGAAATGGTAATTCCAAAATACTTTAAATTGAACTTCGCCGCTTGGCTTAAATTCTTCTGAAGTGTTTTGGGAAAATAAAGAAATAGTTAAAAAGAGGGCACTTAAAAATAATAATTGTTTTTTCATTCGTTTTTTGTTTTACATTCACTAATTAGCGAAAATTTTAATTAATTTTTAAAACTAAGATATTATTCAATTGTCAATATTGGAGAATTTCATTTTTTCAATTCATCCTTTATTGTTTTTTGATGCAACAAAGAACAAATACAATTGTTAATTTAATGTTAAGCATAGGTTACCAATTTATCAAGGTTTATGGCATAAAAAAAGGCTGTCCTTTCAGACAGCCTTCAAAAAACTTTAAATAAAGTTGACAATTACCTATAAAGGCAAGTTTATTTTTAAACACAATTCTTTCAATTGTTCATCATCTATTTGGGAAGGCGCATCAATCATCACATCGCGGCCGCTGTTATTTTTAGGAAACGCAATAAAATCGCGAATCGTTTCTTGTCCGCCCAAAATTGCAGTTAATCTGTCCAGTCCAAATGCAATTCCACCGTGTGGCGGTGCGCCATATTCAAAGGCATTCATTAAAAATCCGAATTGTTCTTTCGCTTTTTCAGGCGTAAAACCTAAATGGTTAAACATCAAAGCTTGGGTTTGCTTGTCGTGAATACGAATAGAACCGCCGCCAATTTCATTTCCGTTCAACACCAAATCATAAGCGTTGGCGCGAACTTTTCCCGGATTGGTGTCTAACATCGCCATATCCTCAGGTTTTGGCGAGGTAAACGGATGATGCATGGCATGAAAACGTTTGGTTTCTTCATCCCATTCCAACAAAGGAAAATCAACCACCCACAAAGGCGCAAATTCTTTCGGATTTCTCAAACCCAATCTGTTTGCCATTTCCATGCGCAATACGCTCAATTGCCCACGCACTTTATCGGCAATGCCCGATAAAACGCAAATTAAGTCGCCAGCTTTTGCTCCTGTTATTTCAGCCCATTTCTTCAAATCGGCTTCCTCATAAAATTTATCGACAGTCGATTTAAAAGTGCCGTCCTCGTTGCAACGGACATAAACCATTCCCGAAGCACCCACTTGCGGACGTTTTAAAAATTCAATTAAGCCGTCAATTTCTTTTCTTGTAAATACATCTCCTCCCGGAACAGCAATCCCCACAACCAATTCAGCAGTGTTAAAAACGCCAAAATCTTTGTGTTGCGCCACGGCATTCAATTCGCCGAATTCCATTCCAAAACGAATATCCGGTTTGTCGTTTCCGTATTTGCGCATCGCTTCATCATAAGTCATTCTTGGAAATTTGGCCACATCAACGCCATTCACTTCTTTTAACAAATGACGGGTCAGTCCTTCAAAAGCATTTAAAATATCTTCCTGTTCCACAAACGCCATTTCACAGTCAATTTGCGTAAATTCAGGCTGTCTGTCGGCGCGTAAATCCTCATCCCTAAAACATTTCACAATCTGAAAATACTTATCCAATCCGCCAACCATCAGCAATTGCTTAAAAGTTTGTGGTGATTGTGGCAAAGCATAAAACTGCCCTGCATTCATACGGCTTGGCACCACAAAATCGCGCGCACCTTCGGGCGTTGATTTAATCAAATAAGGTGTTTCTACCTCAATAAACCC
>DAIQBF010000306.1:0-3160 GCA_036781305.1 Lutibacter sp. | reverse complement strand
GGCGTTCAGACAAATATTGTTTTTGTCGAGAAATTGTAAAAAAATGGGTGAGGAATCTTTAACTCCAATAAAAGTGCCCTCATCTCCCACTTGACATTCAGAAAATAATACTTTTACAATTTTTGAAAAATTTCCATCTTTATCGGGAATAGGATCTCCATGCGGATCTATTTTAGGATATGCAAGAAACGCATCCAGCTTATTGATGAGTTTTTCCGATTTTATATGCTCTAATTGTTCGGCGACCTCATGCACTTCATCCCAAGAAAAATTCAATTTTTCCACCAAAAAAACTTCCCATAATCGGTGCTTTCTAATAATGGCTATCGCAGTTCCCAACCCTAATTGACTCAGTTTAAATCCTTTGTATTTTTTATAATTTATTAATTTTTTTTCTGAAAGCCTTTTAACCATATCGGTTACCGAAGAAGCTTTCGTTCCCATTTCTTTTGAAAGCGCATTGGTGCTCACCCCGTTTGGGTGTGTTCGCTCTAGATGAAATATGGCTTTTAAATGATTTTCTTCTGAAAAAGTTAGCATTTATTTGTTTATTAGATACAAATGTACACCAAATAAAATATATTTTTAGACTAGGCTAAATTTTATTTATGATTATTAAAAAAATAATATTTAATGATTTAAGAAAATACGATGTAAATTTACCGATGAATTGAATTTTATGACAGAATCAATAAATAGATTTTTTAAAAGTTTAGATTTTCTAAAAGGAATTGTATTGGCAGTGGCCATGCTGATACCCATTTTTTTGAGCCAATTCTTTTTTGAAAATATTCATTTTGGGTTTAGCGTAGCGCTTGGCGTATTATTTTGTTCGCCAACGGATGTTCCCGGAAGCAATAAACACGTTTTTTTTGGAATATTAATCGCCACATTTCTGTCTTTTAGTTTAACATTGCTCTTTGGCGCTGTTGCGAATATTTTGTGGCTGTTATTGCCTTTATTGGGCATCTTTGTGTTTTTGGTTTCCTATATTTCAGTTTTCGGTTTTAGGGCTTCACTGATTTCTTTTGTGGGTTTATTGACCATCGTTTTAAGTTTTATCCATGATTATTCAAAAGAAAGCTTGCTGCAACATGCATCATTAATCGCCTTGGGCGGATTGTGGTATTTGTCGCTCACTTATTTAAAATCGTTGTTGTTTCCAAAAATACAGGTTGATCAATTATTTGTTAAAACCATTGAAAAAACAGTTGATTATTTAAGAATTAGAGCTGAATTGTTTGGCAGTACAAAAGACAGGTCAACATTGCAGCACAAATTATTTGAGCTTCAAATTGAAATAAATAAGCATCACGAAACGCTTAGGGAAATAATTTTGGCCAGCGGGGGCAAATCAAGATTCTCTAACAGAACCAGAAGACATCATTTAATTTTTACTGAATTGGTGGACATTTTAGAACTCGCCATCGCCAATCCGGTAGATTATGACAAGTTTAATGAGGTATTTAAAAAACATAAAGAGAAAATAAGGGAATTTAAAATGCTTGTTTTCGAAATTGCGAATCAATTGGAGCACATTTCAAAAGTGATTAGGAAAGAAGAAAAGCTTAAAGAGAATCTTAAAATCCCCGAAATTTTAAAAAACATCGACAGACATATTGATTATTATCGGATTTTAGTGGGCTTGCCAAAAGCCAGGGTAGGAACTTTGATGTTGCTAAATCTAAAAAATTATTTGGAAAAACAAGCGCAAAACGTTGTTGCAATTGAGCGGGTTCTCAACAATTACAGGAAAAATGATAAAATTTTAAGTTCAAAAGAAGCGAACAGGTTTATTACGCCGCAAGATTACGATTTCAAGAAGTTAATCGGAAATTTTAGTTTTAATTCCCCCATATTTAAGCATTCTTTGCGATTGGCCGTTGTTGTTTTGGTTGGATTTGTTATTGGTAAATCATTTTCCATGCAAAACCCCTATTGGATTTTACTGACCATAATTATCATTATGCGTCCAAGTTTTGGCTTAACCAAATCGAGGTCCATCAATAGGGTTATTGGCACATTGATAGGAGCCGCAATTGCAACCATCATTATACTAATTACCCAAAACACCATTGTTTATGTGGTTGTTGCAGCGATTTCATTGCCATTGGCCTATTCATTGGTCCAATTAAATTTTAGAAATGCTGCAATTTTTGTAACTATAAATGTTATTTTCGTATATGCCATGTTTGCACCCAATATTTTATCGGTCATTCAGTTTCGAATTGTGGATACTTTAATTGGCGCTTCCTTGGCATTTGCATCAAATTATATTTTGTGGCCTACTTGGCAATTTCAAAATATAAATGAATATTTTATCAAGGCCATTGCCTCAAATCAAAAATTTTTAAAGCAAGTGGCTATTTTTTATCGTGAGAAAGGAACCGTTTCTACGGCCTATAAATTATCCAGAAAAGAAGCTTTTTTAAATATAGGAGATTTAAATGCGGCATTTCAACGGATGAGTCAGGATCCTCAATCCAAACAAGTTGAACTCTCCACCATTTATGAAATAGTTGTTTTTAACAATACTTTTTTGTCGTCTTTAACCGCTTTGGGAACTTTTATCAAAAACAATAAAACATCAAAAGTGCCTGCCGAATTCAATATTTATGTGGATACTATTTGTTCAAATCTTGAACATGCAATTCAGGTATTGAAAAAAAATACAGCTAATAACTTGATAAATCCCACGAATGTTGATGCCGCTGAAAATTTATACGATACCTTTTTCGATAATCTTTCCAAAAAAAGCGATCGTGAAATAGCGTTGGGCGAGGAGCATTCCGTGTCAACGGGAGCAAAGCTCAAAGAAACATTATTGGTTTCAGAACAGTTGAAATGGTTGTATAATTTGTCGAAAAAACTAATTGGTTCCGCAAAAAAATACAGCGCAACAATTTAGAAGCAGGCTATAAATTTGGGCGTTTCCCCCCGCCGAAAAGGCGGGGGGTCGGGTTTTTCGTTACAATATTTTTTTCGGCGAAACCCTCAAAAAATGATTTTCACTTCACCCCCTAACGCAATAGGAATTACGAATTTGGATTTGGATGAAAATTCAAATCTGGAATTTCCTCGTACGGACAGGTCGCGACCTGTCCCTATCGTGCGGACAGGTCGCGACCTGTCCCTACTTCATTTTTTCGCCACCAACATA
>DAIQBF010000305.1:0-3172 GCA_036781305.1 Lutibacter sp. | reverse complement strand
CACATTTAGCAAGAATAACAAAAAAGAATATATTAAAATATAGTCAAAATATTTTAAGTCAGTTGGAGAAGCGGCAATTAATTAATATATGACTATTGCGGAAACTATCTTCTCAGAGCGTGAAATTTGCCATAAGACCCCAAATCACAAAATAAGTTCAAGATACTCAAATACTGTTAGATTTAGAATCATGAAACAATTAGAGCAATTCTAGGTTCTAGATAATTATCTAATTAAAATAAATCTACAAAGACACCATCCAATAAAGGTAAGTCACCATAATTCTTAAACGGAAGTTTCAGCTAACAAAACCTGACAGGCAATTTATTTCCTGATTTGCTTCTAAAAGAAATGGCTCAATTCTCGGACTGAGAACCTTAATTTATATAGGTATTTTAAATTTTAAGTTCTGCATATTCATAAGGTTCAGAAACTTCTTTGACATTTCCGATATATTCTTTTCCTCTTAATCTTCTGACTGTATAAGCATCCAGTTCCTCTTCGGGGTATTCTCTAATTAATTCCTGAATGGATTTAATGTCTAACTCGTCTTCAATTGGGTTGAGCCATTTGTCTTCCAATTCCTGCAGCAAGATTACCGGCATTCTTGGACCTTCTAATTTTGGATTGTTGTGGATTTTTGCCAGCATTTTATTTCCTTTGGTGGTCACTATGGAAAAAGTGTTGAGTATCTCCCCTGTTTCTTCATCTGTCCACTCGCTCCAAAGTCCGGCTAATGGAAGAGGTTTGTCGTTTTTTTGATGGATATAGAAAGGAAAGGTTTTTCCATCAAGATGGTGGTGTTCATAAAATCCGTTGATATAGATGATACAACGGTTATGTTTAGCCGATTCCCGGAATGATGGTTTTTCAAAGATGGTTTCCCCTCTTGCATTCAACGTTTTATTCCATAACTCTTTTAGCTGTTCTTTGTCATTTACCCAACGGGGAACCAAACCCCAGGTTGAAACTTCTGGGTACCAAGGCGAACGATCTGTGTAAATTAATAATTTTGGATGGTTGAATCCCGTAGTGTAGTAAATTGGCAAATCGGTTAAAGGAGCCAGCTTATCCTTAATTTCTGAAATGGCCTGTAAATCTCCTTTACGATTGGCCCGGCTTAATTGGGCTTCCAAATTTGTTTTGATGTCGTAGCACATGATAAAAATGTTAATGCTATTAAAAATAATGAATTAGCCTGATAATTTTATGACGGAGGTGGTTTTTGATGTTTAACTTACTTATTAGTTGAAGTAATTTCTAATTAATGTCGTTAATACACTCATTGAAATTGGTTTTGAAATATAATCATTGCACCCGGCATCAATTACATTTTGTCTATCACTAGAAAGTGCGTAAGCTGTTTGTGCTATAATTACCACATTTTTGTTCAATTCGCGAATTTGACTAGTTGCTTCATATCCATTTAAATATGGCATTTGTATATCCATTAAAATTAAATCTATATCGGGATTGTTTTTATAAATTTCAACAGTTTCAAGACCATTTTTAGCCATTAATATTTCTGAGCTAAATTCTTCAACCAATATAGACAAGAATATTGACGACGCTTCATCATCCTCGGCAATTAATATTTTCAAGTTTCCTAGCTGCTTGCCATTATTATCAGAAAACAAAGATTTTTGGTCATTCGTTTCTATTATCGGATTTTCAGTATATGGGATGGTAAAATAAAGTGTAGACCCACCTGCCTTGCCTATGGCTAAATTTTCAACTTCGCTTTCTACCCAAATTTTACCTCCCAATAATTCAACGTATGCTTTGGTAATTGATAAACCCAACCCTGCACCTTGAAGCGCCATCTTACCGGAAATATCTTCCTGCATAAAACGTTCAAATATGGATTCTTGCCTACTCTTTGGAATCCCAATGCCAGTATCTTTAATATAAAATTCGAGATATTCCTCTTTTCTTTCATAGCCAAAAATTATCAACCCTTTATTCGTAAATTTTATAGCATTTTTAAGGAGATTGCTTAAAATGGCATAGATTTTTTCACTGTCTGATTCTATTATTAAATCTTCTTCAAGTGAAGTATTTTTAACTAAAAACTGTAACCCCTTTTTTTCAACTTCAGGTTTGAAAAAAGTATAGATAAATTCAATTTGCTCTTTTATATTAAATGCTTTAATATCTGCTTGTATCACACCAGCTTCAATTTTTGAAATATCTAAAATATCGTTAATAATATTTAACAAACGCCCTCCACCTTTCTGAATAGCGTTAATGTATTTTTGCTGCATTTCGTATGAAAGGCCAGGTGTTTTTAATAATTCGGTGAAGCCAAAAATACCGTTCATTGGCGTTCTAATTTCATGTGACATATTCGCCAGAAAAGCCGATTTTAATTTGTCACTTTCCTCTGCGTGCTCTTTTGCAATAATTAGGTCATTTATGGCTCTGTTTTGCAACGTAATGTCTTTTACCATCACGTATCTGGCAATGTGGCCATTAATTGTTAAAGCATGGGAAGTAATTTCAACAAATATAATTTCACCATTCTTTTTCAGATGTCGCCATTCACCAGAAGCACTGTAAGGGTTATTTCTCTGTTTAATATTATTTAGAAGCGCATCAATTTCATCTTTAGGACGAATATCCTTTATTGTCATCCCAAGAAATTCTTCCCGTGAATAACCGTAATGATGGACCGCTGCATTATTAATTTCAATAAAATTCAGCGAATTGATGTCGTAAATCCACATAGGTTGCGGATTGCTTTCAAATAAATAACGATAGTGCTCTTCATTATCAAACAACTTCCTATTAGATAAACCATTGACGTCAGTTGATTTAATGAAGCTTAATTCTTGTTGTAATTTATTTAATTCAACAATAAGCTCCTCTTTGGTTTTATCCTTGTGGCTATCCATAATTCTCAAATAAAGATCCGTATTTTCTTTGTTATAATTGGTTTGATTTGTTATAGTTGGTTTGAAGTATTAAATACAACATCAATAGTTTCTCAACATCAATTCTAAACGCACAAATTAAAAAAAAACTAATTAAATATCATAAATTTTTTTAAGAAATTATTAATAATTTTTGTGTTTTTTTGGACTCAACCATTTAAATTATTTTTTTCAATGACTGATCCTGTTCATATTTTAAATTCAATTTTAAGGAGGTTTCTGCTTTACTTAATTCTGCG
>DAIQBF010000304.1:0-3188 GCA_036781305.1 Lutibacter sp. | reverse complement strand
GCAGATTGGTACCCAAAAAATTCGGGTGGCAAAGGCGTTGGTTTCTTCCAGGTGGGTGGCGGAATCGCGGGTGATTTCCCGATTTGCGTGGTCCCGATGTTGTATCAGGATTTGGAAATGACAGATATCCCGTTTTGGTCTTATTTCTGTCAGATTTCCGATTCTACTACGTCTTACGGGTCTTATTCGGGTGCTGTACCGAACGAAAAAATCACGTGGGGAAAACTGGATATCAACACACCGAAATATATCGTTGAAAGTGACGCGACGATTTGTGCGCCGCTGATGTTCTCTTATATCTTGGAAAACTCCTAAGTTAGATATTAGAAGTTAGAAGTTAGAAGTTGGATATTAAATATTAGATGTTAAGGCATAATTATTAATTATTATTTGTTAAAAATGGCATTGGCTTTTTCAAGATCTTCCGGTGTGTCTATTCCAATTGCTATTTGATTGGTTTCCACCATTTTCACTTTTAATCCGTTAGCCAAAAACCGAAGATTTTCCAATTTTTCCGTGGCTTCCAGCCTACTGATTGGCAATTTAGTGAATTTTGACAAGGCTTCTTTTCTAAAAGCATAAATTCCGATATGTTTAAAATAAACGGCCAAAGCTTCGTCTCTAGGATACGGAATTGGGGAACGAGAAAAATACATCGCAAAATTTCGTTCATCGGTCACAACTTTTACGTTATTCGGATCGATGATTTCGGCTTTGTCATCCATTTTTATCATTAAAGATGCTATGTCAATTTCATTTTTGGTGTCTTTTTTAAAAACTTCCAACAATTTTAAAAGCGGTTCTTTTTTCGTAAAAGGTTCGTCACCCTGCACATTTACAACAATATCAACCTCCATATTTTCAATGGCTTCCGCAATTCTGTCGCTTCCCGATTCATGTGCTGTTTTACTTTTTATGGCTTTACCCCCATTGGATATAATTTCATCAAAAATAATATCGCTGTCTGTCACCACATAAACTTCATCAAATAAATTGGCATTTTTTGTTGCTTCGTAGGTTCTTAAAATAACGGTTTTCCCGGCTAAATCTTTCATTAATTTTCCCGGAAATCGGCTCGCTTCAAAACGGGCAGGAATCATGGCTATTATTTTCATTCTTTTATTTCTTTTTCTATGAATTCCACTTCTTTTAATTCTATTTCTTTTATTTCTTCCAAAGAATTTCTTTTAAGTCGATTGATACTTGCGTTTAGTTCAAAACCCAACAACAGTATGATGGCGTTTAGCCAAACAAAAAGCATCAAAACCAACAGGGTGCCAATAGATCCATAAAGTTTGTTGTAGGTTGCAAATTTTAACACATAAATGGAGAATAATCTATACATTAATAAGGTTAGCAAGGTTGTTAAAATGGAACCCGGCGTAAAAAATGTTTTGTGTTTCACCTCTTTTGCACCATATTTATACAGTACTGAAACCGAGAAAAATATTAACACCACCAGCAAAAAGTACCTGCCTTTATCAATCCAATATACATCGTCTTCCAGCCATCCCCTTGCCTTTAAATCGTTTATGCCTATTTCAAAATAAACCGTAACTGCAACCACAACAACTAAAATAAGCGACAGCACAATCGCCATGAGCATTGAAATAAAATATTGGCGTAAAATATTCCGCATTTCTATCACATGGTATGAATATTCAAATCCGGCAAAAATGGCGCTCACCCCATTGGCCATTAAAAAAATTGAGGCTATAAATCCAAATGAAAGCAATCCGCCATATCTGTTGTTTACAATGTCCCTAATGACTTCTTCAAAAGAACTGGCGGTGTTTGGAGGCAAAAGACGCTCAATCATAAACAAAAAATCTTGTTGAAATCCTTCAATGGGTACGTATGGAATTAAGGTAAGTATAAAAAGTAAAAAAGGAAACAAGGCCATAAAAAAGCTGAAGGAAATTCCGCCTGCACGAGATGTCAATGCACCCTTTAATATCCCAAGCGCATATAATTTAAGAACCTCGTAAACTGACATTCCCCTTAATCCAGGAACTTTAACGTTTTTTCCAAGCCTGACAATCCACTCAAGTTTTTTAATTTTATTTAAAATGTTCTTAGTAAATTTCCTCATTATTTTTTAAATAGATTCAAAGTCGCAAAGGTGTTTTTGGATTTACGATTTAAGATTTTCAACAAATAACTTTTTAACCTTTCAGAGCAGCCAGGTTGCGGCCTGTCGCTACTTTTCGCTTTTTTAAATTCCCCCTTTGGGGGCTAGGGGGCTATCGCTTTCAAACTTAAATCCATATTGTAAACAGAATGCGTCAAAGCTCCTGAAGAAATATAATCAACACCACATTCAGCATATTTTCTGGCGGTTTCCAAATTAATGCCTCCTGAAGATTCTGTTTGGCATTTGTTGCCAATTAATTGAACGGCCTTTTTGGTTTGCTCAAAATCGAAATTGTCAATTAAAATTCTGTGAATGCCTTCATGTTCCAATATTGCCTTAATTTCAGCAATACTTCTAGCTTCAACAATAATTTTTAAATCGAGTTTATTGACTTTTAAATAGTTTTTGGTTTTTTCAATTGCTTTTGAAATGCCGCCTGCAAAATCGATATGATTGTCTTTTAGCATAATCATATCATATAACGCAAACCGATGATTTTCGCCGCCGCCAATTTTCACCGCCCATTTTTCTAAGGCCCTAATTCCCGGCGTGGTTTTTCTGGTATCTAAAATTTTGGTTTTGGTGCCTTCCAGCAATTTGGAGAATTCTTTTGTTTTTGTGGCTATGGCACTCATTCGCTGCATCACGTTTAAAACAAGACGTTCCGATTTCAAAATGGATTGTGAGCTTCCTTCAACAAAAAATACCACATCGCCGTATTTTACGGATTTACCGTCATTTATGAATGTTTCAACCTTTAAATCGGCATCCACATATTTAAAAATTTTTTCCGCCATTTCAACGCCTGCAATAATTCCAGCTTCTTTAACCAGCAGTTTTGCCTTGCCTTTCGCATCTTTTGGGATGCAAGCCAAAGAGCTGTGATCGCCGTCGCCGACATCTTCCCTAATGGCATTGGATATAATAATATCAAGTTCTTTTTCGAATTGTTGTTGTGAAATCATTGTATTTATCTATTATCAAACAAAAATAACTTTTTTATTTTCAAAAAATTCATCTTTAATTCTTTTTATATTTACCGAATGAAACGAGC
>DAIQBF010000303.1:0-3226 GCA_036781305.1 Lutibacter sp. | reverse complement strand
CCAACGAAAACAAAAGCTTGGCAAGCGCTAACTTCACACTATAAAACCTTAGAATCAGTTCACTTAAAATCAATGTTTAATAATGATTCTGGTCGAAAAAAGAAATTTACCATCAACTTCAACGACTTCGAATTTGATTATTCAAAAAATAGAATTACTGAAGAAACGCTAAAATATTTATTAGAATTGGCGCATGAAGTTGATTTAGAAAGCGCCATTAAATCCTATTTTTCGGGAGAAAAAATCAATAAAACAGAAAACAGGGCGGTATTGCACACGGCCTTAAGAAACCAATCAAATAAAGCAATATTATTTGAAGGAAAAAATATTATGGTTGATGTAAAAGAAGCCTTGAATAAAATGGAATCTTTTACCAACAAAATAGTTTCGGGAAGCTGGAAAGGCTACACCAATAAATCGATTACCGATGTGGTGAATATTGGTATTGGCGGATCGGATTTGGGACCGGATATGGTAGTTGAATCTCTAAAATATTACAAAAATCATTTAAACGTTCACTTTGTTTCAAATATTGATGGAGACCACGTTCAGGAAGTAATAAAAACCTTGAATCCGGAAACCACCTTATTTGTTATTGTTTCAAAAACATTTACCACACAAGAAACACTTACCAACTCAACTACCATAAAAAAATGGTTTTTGCAAAGTGCTTTAGAAAGTGATGTTGCAAAACATTTTGTGGCCGTTTCCACAAACTTAAAAGCCGCCATTGACTTTGGAATTGCCTCCGAAAATATTTTTCCGATGTGGGACTGGGTTGGAGGCCGATTTTCATTGTGGAGCACCGTTGGTTTAACCATAAGTTTGGCTGTTGGCTTCAATAATTTTAAAGAGCTGTTAATTGGTGCTTATGAAATGGACGAACACTTTAAAAATACGCCATTTGAAAACAATGCACCAGTTATTTTAAGCCTAATTGGCATTTGGTATACCAACTTTTTTAATGCAGAAACCGAAGTGATTTTACCTTACACGCAGTATCTAAGCAAATTTGCGCCTTATCTACAACAGGCCATTATGGAAAGCAATGGTAAAAGTGCCGATAGAAATGGAAAACGGGTAACTTACCAAACAGGAAATGTTATTTGGGGCAGCACGGGCACAAACGCCCAACATGCTTTTATGCAATTATTGCACCAGGGAACCAAATTAATTCCGGCCGATTTTATCGGATTTAAAGAATCACTTTACGGAAACACCGAACATCACATCAAATTGATGGCTAACTTTTTTGCTCAAACACAGGCATTGGCAGAAGGAAAAACAAAAGAAGAAGCACATTTGGATTTAAAAATGCAAGGTAAAATGGCTGAAATAGAAACCTTGTTGCCTTACAAAGTTTTTGAAGGAAATAAACCAAGTACTTCTATTTTAATTACCAAACTTACGCCTAAAACTTTGGGAAGCTTAATTGCTTTTTATGAACACAAAATATTTGTTCAGGGAATAATTTGGAATATTTTCAGTTTTGACCAATTTGGCGTTGAATTGGGTAAAGAATTAGCAAATAAATATCTTCAAAAATAATTACTGCTTTAATTCATTTAGTTTTAGCAACAAAAACATCTAATTTAATCGGCCTTCCTTTTTTGCTGAGTTGCATATCACTTAATTTTTTTAATTATAACTAAATGATTTTTAGCCTTTAAGATATTTTTTCATTGATATTGTGCAATATCCGCTCTAATATTCAAGCAACCTATACCTTAATTTAACATCTGTTAATAAACTGTTAATATATAAAATAATGAAAGTCAGTTTTAAAGGTGTTTTTTACTACATTTATTTGTCTTAATTTTTTGTTAAAAATTAACAATTTATTAATGATAAATTTGGTAAAAATGACCAATTTTGCAAAAACATTTAATTCAATAAAATTAATTCAAATTAATCAAAATGAAAAAAACTATCAAATTATTACTCATTTCTGTGTTATTTTTATGCTCTAATGCTATAATAGCACAGGTAACTTCATCTGGTATGAATGGTTTAGTTTCTAGCCTTGAAGGCCCTGTTATGGGTGCTACAGTAGTTGCAACCCACACGCCTTCAGGAACAATCTATGGAACGGTTACAAACGATCAAGGTCGTTACAATTTAGCCGGTATGCGTGTTGGAGGACCATATAGTGTTGAAGTATCCTATATAGGATTTGGAAATAACCTAACCAATAATATAATGATTAAATTGGGATCAGATTATGTTCATAATGTTGTTTTAGGTGAAGAAAATATTTCGCTAGATGAGATTGTAATATCTGCAAAAAGAAGTAAATTTTCAACTCAAAAAACTGGAGCAACAACAAACATCTCAAATGCAGAAATGACTGCTATGCCAACAATAAATAGAAGTATTTCTGATATTGCTCGTATTTCTCCTTATTCAAACGGAATGAGTATTGCAGGTGGTGATGGGCGTTCGACAAATTTTACTGTAGATGGCGCAAACTTTAACAACAACTTTGGGTTAAGCTCTAGCTTACCAGGTGGAGGAAGTCCTATATCTATAGATGCTATACAAGAAGTTCAAGTTGTAATTGCACCTTTTGATGTGCGTCAAACAAATTTTATTGGTGGTGGAATAAACGCTATTACCAAATCGGGAACTAATACATTTAAAGGTTCCGTTTATACCTATTTTACGAATCAAGACATGAGAGGTAATAGAATTGGTGATGTTGATTTTGGAGCACGTCCAGAATCATCTACAAAAACGTATGGGGCAACTTTTGGAGGTCCAATTATTAAAAATAAACTATTCTTCTTTGCAAATGTGGAGTCGGTTGTTAGACCAGGACAAGTAGTAACTTGGAGACCTTCTGAAAATGGAGTAGCTAACTTAGACTTATCGCTTTCACGCACTAGTATTGCTGACATGGAATTAGTAAAAAATCATTTAATAAATAATTACGGTTATGATCCAGGTTCTTACAGCGATTATCCAGCTGATGAAACTAATAAAAAACTTTTAGCTCGTGTAGATTGGAACATAAATAATGAACATAAATTAAGTTTCCGCTATAATTATACTAAAAATCAAGGTTGGAATGCTACAAATGGTAACTCAACTGATGCTGGTTTCCGTAACAATAGTATGGATCGTATTTCGCAATATTCTATGGCTTTCTCTAATTCTACATATTCTATGGATAATATTGTTAATTCATTCTCAGCAGACTTAAATAGCAGATTTTCAGATAAACTTT
>DAIQBF010000302.1:0-3248 GCA_036781305.1 Lutibacter sp. | reverse complement strand
ATAGCTGATTTACGATTTTATAAGAAAAATCGTTAGTTTCTGGATTTGGTTTTTAATATTTTACTCGCTTTTCATCATAGAATACGCAAAATGATTTATGAAATTAGAATATAAAAGACTTAAAACTTTTTAGCGCACTTTGCGGTTTTTATTTGCGGAATTTGCGGTTAAATTTTTTGGTTCAGAGCCTTTTTATAATTTTTTCTTGCTTTTTATCATAGAACATGCGGCTTATTGCCAAATAATAAATCCGTTTTTTTCAAATTCATAAATATTGTGAGTTTTCGCGTTTCCCGCATATTTCAACCGTTAAATAAATCCTCTTTAAAATTCTTTTTTTTACATTTGTTAACTAAAATAATACGATGGCAAATACATTTGGTAAAATATTTACACTCACTACCTTCGGCGAATCTCACGGCGAAGCGATCGGCGGAATTATAGATGGCTGTCCGGCCGGAATTGAGTTGAATCTTGAAGCTGTTCAATTTGAAATGAACAGAAGAAAACCTGGTAAATCCAAAATTGTGACGCAACGCAAAGAACCCGATGAAGTTCAGTTTTTATCCGGAATCTTTGAAGGAAAAACAACAGGCGCTTCCATAGGTTTTATCATAAAAAATGCCAATCAGCGTTCCAATGATTACGAGCACATAAAAGATGCGTATCGTCCTTCCCATGCCGACTATACCTACGATAAAAAATATGGTGTTCGCGATTATCGCGGTGGCGGACGCACTTCTGCCCGTGAAACGGCAAATTGGGTTGTGGGCGGTGCTGTTGCCAAACAAGTGATTGCTTCAATAAAAATCAATGCTTTCACCTCTTCCGTAGGCGATATTTTTATGGAAAAATCCTATCAGCAGGTCGATTTCAGCAATATTGAAAGCAACGATGTACGTTGTCCGGATAAAGCAACAGCCGAAAAAATGATTGCCCACATCAATGAAATTAAAAAACAGGGAGATACCATAGGTGGAACCGTAACCTGTGTCATTCAAAATGTTCCTGTAGGATTTGGCGAACCAATTTTCGATAAATTACACGCCCAACTTGGCAAAGCTATGTTATCTATAAATGCCGTAAAAGGCTTTGAATATGGCAGCGGATTTTGTGGTGCCAAAATGAAAGGAAGCGAACACAACGATATTTTTAATGCCGACGGAACTACAAAATCAAACCTTTCCGGCGGAATTCAGGGAGGCATCAGCAACGGAATGGATATTTACTTTCGCGTAGCTTTTAAACCTGTTGCCACCATAATGCAGGCGCAACAAACCATTGATAAAGATGGTAATATTGTTGAAATGCAAGGTAAAGGCCGCCACGATCCTTGCGTAGTCCCACGCGCAGTTCCTATAGTGGAAGCGTTGGCAGCAATGGTTTTAACCGATTTTATGTTGCTGAATTCTTTTAAGAAGTTATAAAGTTAAAGGTTGAAAAGTTATTAAGAATTCCCCTCTAGAGAAGCCTGTCCCGCTTTTCCAGCGGGAGGGTTAGAGGGGTGTTTTTCTTTTAACTATGAACTATAAAATAATAGAAAAGATGTCACAATACAGAAAAACTTATTCAGAAACAGATTCCTTTTCCATTTTCAAAAATTGTCTAATTAACTAATTCGTTAACTTTTTGTACTTTTCTCTCTATTCTCTTTTCCCTTTTCTAAAATTGGCTTATTGGCTAATTATTAAGAATTTTCAATGCTGTTTTTAAACCAATTCCCATTTCAAATGGAAATTCACTTGCAATTAAGGCGCTTTCTATAGCGCCAATTGTGGCAAGAATGTCGTTATTGTTTACACTGCCCATATGCCCAACCCTAAAATACAATGTTTTATGCGATGGCAATAATCCACCCGCTAAAATAACATCGTTTTTTGAAATGTGAGACAAAAAGACATTTCCCGTGATATTTTCTGGAAAATATACAGCCGTAAGTGTATTGGCAGACAAGTTTTTATGGACAGGCAATAGTTTTAATCCGAGGACAAGCATGGCTTCACGAAAAGCGGTCGCGATTTTTTGGTGTCGCAAAAATCTTTTTTCCATTCCTTCGGAAACAATTTGTTGCAAACTCACTTCAAAAGCGGCAATCAGATTTACGGGTGGTGTTCCAAAATAGGAAGCCTGCCTGTTTTCATACGCCTGCATAATTGGCAGCCAATTGTTGAAATCGGCATAATAATTACATACAGGTGTTTTCCTATTTTTAAATACTTCCATGGCTTTTTGTGAAACAACCAGCAAAGCCAAGCCGGGAGGAACACCAACCGCTTTTTGCGAGGCAGTCAATACCACATCAATTCCCCAAGCTTCTTGTTGTATTTCTTCACCGGCAACCGAACACACCCCATCCAAAATTGAAAGTGTATTGTATTTTTTGGCTAGCTCAGCGATTGGTTTCGGATCTACCAAAACGCCGGTTGAGGTGTCAACATGGGTGATGGTTATCAATTTATATTTTTTGGCGGACAGTTCTTTTTCAATTTTATCTAAAGAAACAATATCCCCAACTTCTGATGCCAAGATAGTGACATTTGCGCCATAGCGTTTTGCAATCTCAGCAAAGCGTTCTCCAAAATAGCCAGTTGAAATAACCAAGACATTGTCATTTGGTTCAATTAAATTGGCAGCAGTCATATCCATGGCAAAAGTTCCAGTTCCTGCGATAACAAAAGGCTGTCCGGTTGAAGTTAGCCAAACTTTTCGCATGAGTTCTAGGCAGTTTCCAAAAGATTCGATAAAATTTGGTGCCACATGGCTGGTAGTTGGAGCGCCTAAAGCCTGTAATACTTTTGGTTCAAATTCAATAGGGCCGGGGATCATCAATAATTTTCTGCTTTTCATGGAGTGATTTTATATGTTGTTTAATTTAAAAACTCAAAGCTCAAAGCTCAAAGCTCAAAGTTAAATATTAAAGGTTAAATATTAAAAGTTCATGTTCTAGTTCAAGTTCTAATTCAAAATCTAACATCAAATATAAAACTTTAAACTTCAAATATCCAAAATCCAAAATCCAAAATCCAAAATCCAAAATTTAACATCAAATATAAAACTTCAAACTTCAGACTTCAAATATCCAAAATCAAACTTCTAATATTTAATATCTAATATCAAACTTCAGACTTCAAATATCCAAATTCTAAAATCTAAAATCTAAAACTACTTTTAAATATAAATATATTTTTTTATGACAAATACTTAAACACCAATTAAATCACCTTTTCCTTTGCTTGGCAAATTGCTGT
>DAIQBF010000301.1:0-3262 GCA_036781305.1 Lutibacter sp. | reverse complement strand
GAATAGTTAAATATCTGCTGTTCAGTGTGATAAAAATAATTCGGTTACAATGGCTATTGATCAAAAAGATGCGCTTTTTTTATTGGTGAAGTCTCTTTCTAAATCGGAAAAGCGACAATTTAAACTGTATGCGGGAAGATTGGGTGGAAATGCGGAGGCCAATTTTATGGCTCTATTTAATTTATTGGACAAAGTTACCGAGTATGATGATGAATTGATTTTAGGTAAAACAAAGATTAAAAAACAACAAATATCAAATACAAAAGCCCATTTATACAAACAAATTTTGGTGAGTTTGCGTTTTAATCCCGTACATCAAAACGTTCGTGTCCATATTCGGGAGCAATTCGATTTTGCGTCAATTTTATACAATAAAGGATTGTACAAGCAAAGTTTAAAAATTTTGGATAAGTCAAAAGAGTTGGCGCTGAACAATGGCGAAAATAATTTGGCCTATGAAATTGTGGAGTTTGAAAAAGTGATAGAGTCTCAATACATCACCCGAAGCATGAGCAATAGGGCAGACGAACTCGCCATTCAGGCAAAAGAATTGAGTTTAAAAAACGTACGAATCAGCAAATTGTCAAACCTTTCGCTTCAATTGTATAGCTTGTTCTTGAAAGAAGGCTATGTAAAAGACGATAGGGGATTAAAAAGGGTGACGGCCTATTTTGAAAAGAAGTTGCCGAAATATAAATTTTCTGAATTGGGTTTTAGGGAAAAATTATTTTTATACCAGGCCTATTTGTGGCATAGCTTTATTTTGCAGGATTTTGTTTTGAGTTACAGATACTCTCAAAAATGGGTCGATTTGTTTGAAGAAAATCCAGAAATGAAAATTCAAAATCCGGTATTTTATTTAAAAGGCGTCAATTATTTGCTGGAATCCCTTTATTTGATCAAACATAAAACCAAGTACAACAGTGTTCTTGAACATCTAACATCCGACATAAAAGACGAAAATATTACGATGAACGAAAACACCAAAACCTTGGCGTTTTTATACTTCTACCAAAATAAATTAAATTATTATTTTTTAGAGGGAAAATTTACGGAAGGTTTAAGTTTTGTGTCAACTTTATTGAAGGAAATCCCCAAATATGACAGCAATATTGACGCGCATCACATCATGGTTTTTTATTACAAAATTGCCTGTATGTATTTTGGCGCCGGGAAAAATGAGCAATGTATTTTTTACCTTGAAAAAATTATAGACAATAAGAATTTAAAAATGCGCGAAGATCTGTTGTGCTTTTCCCGCGTTTTAAATTTAGTTGCCCATTATGATGCCGGATTGGATGAAAATATTGATAAACTAATCGTTTCAACATATCAGTTTTTGATAAAGATGAACGATTTGCATCAGGTGCAACGCAAAATGATTCAATTCCTGAAAAACCTGAAGAACATTTATCCTCAGGAGCTTCACAAAGCATTCGTTGCTTTGCATAGTGAATTACTTAAATATGAAGATCACCCTTATGAAAAACGAGCCTTTTTATATTTGGACATTTTGTCGTGGCTGGAAAGTAAAATTCAGTATGTTTCCGTAGAAGAAATCATTCGACAAAAGGCAGAGAAGCTTCTAAAATAAAAAAAACGTTAAATTTTATGCTGGTTTTAATAATTAATTCCCATATTTGCGTCAAATGAACCAAGTAATTCTAAATATTATAGCTATTCGTGTCTCTGTGATTATTCCACAAGGGGATTAGGATGTTGTTTTAGTTTTATTAAAAAAAATTATAAAAAATCTTCCTAATTACTATTAGGAAGATTTTTTTTATAATATAATCATTGTAAAAAAAATAGATTTAACTAATTGATAAATAACGATATAAGTAAAATTAAAAGAAAGTGGATACTGTAAAATAATGAAATGCCAAAAACACAAAACAAATACCTGGTTTAAATTTGGCGTTTATGTAAAAAAACACCAACAAAATTAAGGTTGTTCCAATAAATTTTAACAGAAATAAATAATTACCAATATAAATGCAACTAAATAAATACAGCAAAAGAGTCACACAAGATGAAACACAGCCAGCCGCACAAGCCATGTTATATGGTGTTGGTTTGACTGATGAAGATATGAAAAAACCTCAGGTAGGCATTGCAAGCACAGGTTTCGACGGAAATCCCTGCAATATGCACCTAAACAACCTTGCCTATAAAATTAAGGAGGAAGTCAATAAAAAAAATCAGGTCGGATTGGTATTTAACACCATTGGCGTAAGCGACGGAATTTCCATGGGAACATCGGGGATGAATTATTCCCTGCCTTCGCGAGATATTATTGCCGATTCCATTGAAGTGGTAATGAACGCCCAGAGTTATGATGCCTTGGTGACCGTTGTTGGCTGCGATAAAAATATGCCCGGTGCCATTATGGCGATGTTGCGGTTAAACCGACCATCGTTAATGGTGTACGGCGGAACGATAGCTTCGGGAAGATACCAAGGGAAGAAATTGAATATTGTTTCGGTTTTTGAGGCTTTGGGGCAAAAAATTGCCGGGGTGATTTCAGAAGAAGATTTTAAGGGCATTATAAAAAATGCCATTCCCGGCGCAGGTGCCTGTGGCGGCATGTACACGGCCAATACAATGTCTTCTTCCATAGAAGCTTTGGGTTTTGCGTTGCCTTACAATTCCTCCATTCCTGCGGAAAACGAGGAAAAAGAAACGGAAACGGAAAGAATAGCTTCTGCCATTAAAAATTTATTGGAACTCGATTTAAAACCCTTGGACATTATCACCAAAAAATCGTTGGAAAATGCGGTGGCTTTGGTAAATGCCTTGGGCGGATCAACCAACGCAGTACTGCATTATTTGGCGATTGCACACGCTGCAGGCATCGAATTTACCATGGAAGATTTTCAACGCGTGAGCGACAGAACGCCGGTGATAGCTGATTTAAAACCGAGCGGTGAATATCTGATGGAAGATGTTCATGGCGTTGGCGGTACACCTGCCGTGATGAAATATTTATTGGATAAAGGCTTGTTGCATGGGGATTGTATGACAGTTACCGGAAAAACGATGGCTGAAAACTTGGCGAATGTTACGCCTTTAAGTTTTGAAGAAGACCAGCATGTAATTCATACCACTGAAAAAGCCATGAAATCATCGGGGAACATTCAAATTTTATATGGAAATCTTGCCACAGAAGGATCCGTAGCTAAAATAAGCGGAAAGGAAGGAAATTTATTTGAAGGGAAAGCAGTGGTTTTTGATGGAGAACAAGATGCAAATGATGGAATTG
>DAIQBF010000300.1:0-3265 GCA_036781305.1 Lutibacter sp. | reverse complement strand
ATTGCTGTAGCCCATTAAATATTCATCCACTTTTTTAGCAGCTTCCCTTCCTTCAGAAATTGCCCAAACAATAAGTGATTGTCCCCTGCGCATATCGCCGGCGGTAAAAATATGTGGCACATTTGTCTGAAATTCTGTTGCTGAAGCTTGGTAGTTGCTTCTAAAGTCGGTTTTAACTCCCAATTGCTCGCTTAAAGTAGCTTCCGGACCAGTGAATCCTAAAGCCAATAACACCAATTCGCATGGCCAAATTTTATCGGTGCCTTCAATTTCTTTTAAAGATGGTCTTTCTCCGGGTTTTTTAATCCATTCAACTTGCACTGTTTTTAGGGCTTTTAAATTTCCGTTTTCATCTGCAATAAATTCTTTTGTTGAAATGAGCCAGTTTCTGTCACAACCTTCTTCATGGGAAGAGGAGGTTTTAAGTTTTAATGGCCAAAATGGCCACGGCGTTGTTTCGCTTCTGTTTATCGGAGGTTTTGGCATAATTTCAAAGTTGGTCACACTTTTTGCGCCTTGGCGGTTTGAGGTGCCAATACAATCGGAACCGGTATCGCCACCACCAATTACAATGACATTTTTATCAGTAGCAAAAATTTCTTCTTCGGTTATAGAAATTCCGGCATTTCGTTTATTTTGCTGTTTTAAAAATGTCATGGCTTGCACCACGCCTTTAATTTCAGCACCTTTTGCAGGCAATTCCCGACTAATTGTCGCGCCGCCACACAAAACAAGGGCATTGAATTCGTCTAATTTTTCAATCGGATAATTTACGCCAACATTTGCGTTTGTTTTAAACTCAATGCCTTCTTCTTTTAAAATTGTAATTCTTCGGTCTATTATTTCTTTTTCCAATTTAAAATTCGGAATTCCGTAACGCAACAATCCGCCCAATGCATCATCTCTCTCAAAAATGGTCACTGAATGTCCTGCTCGGTTTAGCTGTTGTGCAGCAGCCAAACCCGCAGGTCCTGAGCCAATCACCGCAACTTTATGATCAGTTCTGGATGTTGGAGGTTGTGCTGTAATCCATCCTTCTTTAAATCCTTTTTCTACGATATATTTTTCTAAAGTTTCAATGGTTATTGGCGGCTTTATAATGCCTAAAACACAGGCTTGTTCACAAGGAGCTGGACATAATCTACCCGTAAATTCAGGAAAATTATTGGTTGAATGCAATATTTCCAAGGCTTTTTTCCAGTTTTTTTTATGAACCATATCGTTAAAATCGGGAATTAAATTTCCCAGCGGACAAGCGCTGTGGCAAAATGGAATGCCACAATCCATGCAACGGGAACCTTGTTTTTCAACTTCCTCTGTTTTTAATGAAGTTGTAAATTCTTTATAATGTTGAACCCTTTCTTTTACAGAAATATAATCCTCCTCTTTTCTTTCAAACTCTTTAAATCCGGTAACTTTTCCCATAACTAAACTGTTGCTGCATTAATACTCTTTTCTTTTTCAAGCCTAACCAATGCTTTTTTGTAATCAGTTGGCATCACTTTTACAAAATGGGCTAAACTATTTTCCCAATCATCCAAAATTCTGTAAGCCAAATCGCTGTTGGTATATTTGAAATGATTTTTTATCAGTTGTTTCAATTCCGTTTCATCAACTTCAAAAATGGGATCAAACTCAACCATTTCCATATTGCACAAACCATTTCTAAATTTTTTATTTACATCAAAAACATAGGCGGTGCCGCCACTCATTCCGGCAGCAAAATTCCTTCCTGTTTTGCCCAATATCACTACTTTTCCGCCTGTCATATATTCACATCCATGGTCTCCAACACCTTCAACAACTGCAGTAGCACCTGAATTTCTAACGCAAAAACGTTCACCTGCAATTCCGTTAATATAGGCTTCTCCACTAATTGCGCCATACAATGAAACATTTCCAACGATAATATTTTCTTCTGAAGCAAATGTCGCTGCATCAGGTGTTTTAATAATCAATTTTGCACCAGACAAGCTTTTGCCCAAATAATCGTTTGTGTTTCCGTCGATTTGCATAGTCAATCCCTTGGTTGCAAATGCACCAAAACTTTGTCCGGCTGAACCTTTAAATTTCAGGTTTAAGGTATCTTCAGGCAAGCCGTTTTCGCCATAAATTTTAGATAATTCATTGCTTACGATGGCGCCAACAGTTCTGTCGGTATTTTTTATGGGAAATTCCAAAAACATTTTTTCCTTTCTGTAAATAGCAGGATGTCCCATTCTAAGAATGTCAAAATCCAATACATTTTCCAATTCGTGATTTTGGGACTCCGTATTGTATAATTGTTTGTGTGTTTTTGGCTTGTGTAAAATAGGGGACAAGTCGATTCCTTTCGCTTTGGCGTGATCAATGGCCTTGTTCACATTAATTTTTTGGCTTTGTCCAACCATTTCGTTAATCGTTCTAAATCCTAATGACGCCATAATTTTCCGCAATTCTTTGGCAACGAAATACATAAAATTAATCACGTGCTCTGGTGTTCCTTTAAAATTTTTACGCAATTCGGGATCTTGGGTCGCAATTCCAACCGGACAAGTATTTAAGTGGCATTTACGCATCATAATGCAGCCGGAAGCTACCAAAGGCGCTGTGGCAAAACCAAATTCTTCGGCGCCCAATAAGCAGGCAATCGCAACATCACGCCCGGTTTTTAACTGTCCGTCACATTCCAAAACCACCCTGTTTCTTAAATTGTTCAGAACCAAAGTTTGTTGGGCTTCTGCAATGCCAAGTTCCCAGGGCAAGCCTGTGTGGCGTAAAGAGGTCAAGGGAGAAGCTCCGGTACCGCCATCATATCCCGAAATCAAAATCACATCGGCTTTGGCTTTCGCAACTCCTGCGGCAATGGTGCCAACCCCAACTTTTGATACCAATTTCACATTGATTCTGGCTTCCCTGTTGGCGTTTTTCAAATCGAAAATTAATTGGGCCAAATCTTCTATAGAATAAATATCGTGATGTGGCGGTGGAGAAATTAATCCGACATAGGGTGTTGAACTTCTGCACTCTGCAATCCAAGGCAATACTTTTTCAGCTGGCAATTGGCCACCTTCACCAGGTTTTGCGCCCTGTGCCATTTTAATTTGAATTTCTTTGGCATTGGTTAAATAATTGGTGGAAACACCAAATCTTCCTGATGCTACTTGCTTAATGGCACTGTTTCGGCTATCGCCATTTAAATCCTTTCTGAATCGGTTTTTTTTTTTTTTTTCTTCACCGGAATTGCTTTTGCATCCGTTACGGTTTATGGTTATCGCTAAATTTT
>DAIQBF010000299.1:0-3274 GCA_036781305.1 Lutibacter sp. | reverse complement strand
GCTCATGGTTTTATTTTTAACCAAAATTAATAAACCCTTTCCAAATAAAAAACTGAAAAGGGTTTACATTATTATTTTAAAAAAAAATTATCCTCTGGAAATCTCCAAAATCTCAAATTCCATCACACCGCTAGGCACCGTAATTTCAGTAATATCACCTACTTTTTTACCCAGCAATCCCTTACCGATAGGGGAATTTACCGCCAGTTTTCCTTCTTTAAGATTTGTTTCAGAATCGGCCACCAAGGTATATTTAAATTCCATTTTAGTAGCTGTATTTTTTAATCTGACAGTTGAATGAATCAATATTTTTGACGTATCCAATAAAGATTCATCAATAATTCTCGCATTGGAAACCACTTCTTTCAATTTGGCGATTTTCAATTCCAACATAGATTGTTCTTCTTTGGCAGCGTGGTATTCGGCATTTTCACTTAAGTCGCCTTTATCTCTTGCTTCAGCAATATCATTACTTATCCTTGTGCGCTCAACGCGTTCCAAAAATTCCAATTCATCCTTTAATTTTTTCAACCCTTCTTGGGTATAATACGAAATATTCCTCATAACTTACTGTTTTAATAAATACAAAAATCTCACAACTGGAAACCCAGAATGAGATTTAACACAAATATACGAAATATTTGTAAATTGCAACCGTTAACCATCAAACTTGATCTTATAACTATGCATAAGCTATTTTTATTGTTAGTACTTGCCCTATTCTATTCTTGTGAAAAAAATGAGACCAATGATCTTTTGCCAGATGTTTTTGTTGACGAGACTATCAATTTAAATTTACCCCAATATATCGATCTCCAAACACCAAGCGGATGGGCATATACAGATGGTGGCATTAAAGGCATTATAATACAAAATACAGGCATTGGAAATCCACCTTACAAGGCATTTGACAGGGCATGTCCCAATAATGATTGTGCGGTTCCTATGACTTTTGACGGAAGTTTAAGAATGAAGTGTTCTTGCGACAACAGTGAATACAGTATCATAGACGGCTCACCGCAAACAACCCGAAATAATCATTTTGCGAGGGAATATAAAGTGATTATTACAAGTAGTTCCACCTTAATTATTAGCAACTTTTAACTATTATTACATTTGAATTACAAAGCTAAATTTAAAAACACTTCTTTTCGCTTCCTCCATATTTTAAAATTTATTTGGTATTTTTGTACAAAAGAACTTAATTGAAAGGATTATTGCCTGCAAATTTTAAATTGACCTTTAAAGTGAGTTCAAAAATTGATAAACAACGTTTAATTAATACCAAATAAATTATGAAAGTAGGAATTATTATGGGAAGCAACTCCGACCTTCCAATTATGCAAAATGCCATAGATATTTTAAAAAGTTTTGAAATTGAAACCGAGGTGGATATTCTTTCGGCACATAGAGCGCCTGAAGAACTTTTTGCTTATGCCAAAAATGCGCATCTCAAAGGTTTTTCTGTAATTATAGCCGGTGCGGGAGGCGCAGCACATTTGCCGGGTGTTGTGGCCGCTTTAACCCCACTTCCAGTAATTGCCGTTCCTGTAAAATCAAAAAATTCAATTGATGGCTGGGATTCTATTTTATCAATTCTTCAAATGCCCAGTGGCATCCCTGTAGCAACTGTCGCTTTAGATGGCGCCCAAAACGCGGGTATTTTAGCTGCTCAAATTTTAGGTTGCTCAAATAAGAACCTTCAAAATAAAGTTATTATGTTTAAAGAAAACTTAAAACAAAAGGTTTTAAAAGTAAATGCAGACTATAAAAAAACTTTATAATTCCTGTTTTCTTTATTTAATAAATAATTTCAGCAGAGCTTATTCTTGCGGAAAATTTTATACATATTTCAATTATATCCATGAAAAACCCATTGTTAGAAACATTTAAAACGCCTTTTTCTACAGCGCCATTCTCAAAAATAAAAAACAAACATTTTAAACCTGCATTTGTTGAAGGCATTCAACTGGCGAAAGATGAAATTGATGCTATTACTAGCAACGATGCCGCGCCAACTTTTGAAAATACGCTTGAAGCGCTAGAATTTGGCGGAGAAAAATTGGACCGAATGTCAAGCATCTTTTTCAATTTAAATTCTGCCGAAACCAGTGATGAAATTCAAAAAATTGCCCAAGAAATATCGCCAATGCTTTCTGAATTTTCAAATGATGTTAAATTAAATGAAAAATTATTTAAAAGGATTAAACAAATATATGAAGATAAAGACACGCTTGATTTAACCAAGGAACAGGGAACTTTATTAACCAATTCCTACAAAAGTTTTGTTAGAAATGGTGCCAATCTAAATGAAAAAGATAAAACTGAACTTCGGAAAATTGATGCGGAACTTTCAAAATTAAAATTGACTTTTGGTGAACATGTCCTGGCAGAAACAAATGCTTTTGAACTTCATTTAACAGATGAAAATGATTTGAAAGGTTTGCCCAAAAGCACTGTTGAAGCAGCGCAATTGGCTGCGAAAGAGAAAAACATGAAAGGCTGGCTTTTCACACTGGATTATCCGAGCTACATTCCATTTATGACGTACGCAGACAACAGAGATTTACGAAAAAAAATGACCATCGCCTTTGGTGCAAAAGCATTCAAAAATAATGAAAACGACAATCAGAAAACTTTATTAAATATTGTTCAACTTCGACATAAAAGAGCAAATTTATTGGGCTATAAAACGCATGCGCACTTTGTTTTAGAGGAACGAATGGCCGAAAATCCCAAAATTGTTAACGACTTTTTGGAAGACCTTCTTGTAAAAGCAAAACCGGCAGCGGAGGAAGAATTTAAAAAACTGTCGAGTTTTGCAAAAAAGGACGGCATTAAAAAACTTCAAAAATGGGACAGCGCCTATTATTCTGAAAAATTAAAAAAAGAACTTTTTGATCTGGAAGAAGAACAGTTAAAACCTTATTTCAAATTACAAAATGTTATTGAAGGTGTTTTTGGAGTTGCCAATAAATTATACGACTTGGTTTTTGAAGAAGTTTTTACTGTTGATAAATACCATGAAGATGTTAAAACCTATAAAGTAACTGATACTTCGGGCAGTTACATTGCCATTTTGTACGCTGATTTTTTCCCAAGAAAAGGAAAACGCGACGGAGCTTGGATGACTTCATTTAAAAGTCAGTGGCAGAAAGACGGTGAAAATTCAAGACCTCATATTTCAATAGTTTGCAATTTTACCAAACCTACAAAAACCAAACCTTCCTTATTGACTTTTAATGAAGTGACCACTTTGTTTCATGAATTTGGA
>DAIQBF010000298.1:0-3303 GCA_036781305.1 Lutibacter sp. | reverse complement strand
TGATTTTTTATTCTTAATGTTTTTTTCAATGCCTTTCTAAGAACTTTGCCAACAATCACAAGTTTCAAATCATATACCTGTCTTCCTCTGATTGGCGGGGTGCAAATGTATAAACTTTTATTTAATTATCTAATAAAAATTTATCTTTTTTTACTCCTCTTTTCAACACCCTTAATGAACTTCTGCCAACTCATTTCCTTATTAGCGGTTGCAAATGTAATCCCTTTTATTCTCCTAAAACAATTTTTTTTGCGTTTTTTTTGAGAAAAAAAACAAGTGGTTTTTACCCGGCTGAAATTGTGTGTATTACAATTCAAAAAAGATTAAAAAATTGATCTCACATTCTGCCTTTAAGTTCCCATAAAAACTTATTTAGTATATACATGTAATAAGGTATAAGGAAATTCATCATCAATTGTAAAAAAAGCTTATTTTAATAACACAAAACGTATTGCGAAACTGATAGTTTTCTGATACCTTTGCATCTTTAATAAAAAAAGCATGGTTCAAATAACATTGCCGGATGGCTCAATAAAAGAATTTCAAAAAGGAAGCACTCCTTTGGATGTTGCTAAAAGTATTAGCGAAGGATTCGCAAGAAATGTAATTTCTGCACAATTTAATTCCAAAACTGTTGAAGTTTCAACGCCTTTAAATGAAAATGGAAGTTTAGTGCTCTATACTTTCGATCAGCCTGAAGGCAAAAAAGCTTTTTGGCACTCATCGGCTCACTTAATGGCCCAAGCCGTAACTTCATTGTATCCCAATGTTAAATTAACCATTGGACCCGCTATTGATAATGGCTTTTATTACGATCTCGATTTGGGAGAGGATGTCATTTCTGATAAAGATTTTCCCGCTATTGAACAAAGAATGCTTGAAATGGCGCGTGGGAAACATGAATTTAAATTGCATCCTGTATCAAAAGAAGATGCCTTAAATTTTTATAGAACACAAAACAACCAATATAAAGTTGAATTGATCGAAAACTTAGCAGATGGTGAAATCACTTTTTGCGACCATGCTGATTTCACTGATTTATGCCGTGGAGGACACATTCCAAACACCGGCTTAATAAAGGCTGCAAAAATTATGAGCGTGGCAGGAGCTTACTGGCGTGGTGATGAAAAGAACAACCAGCTAACACGTTTATACGGCGTCTCGTTTCCCAAACAAAAAATGCTTACCGAGTATTTGGAATTGTTGGAAGAAGCGAAAAAAAGAGATCACAGGAAATTGGGGAAAGAACTCGAATTGTTTACTTTTTCTGCAAAAGTTGGACAAGGATTACCGCTTTGGTTGCCTAAAGGAGCAATTTTAAGAGATAGGCTGGAGCAATTTTTGAAAAAAGCACAAAAAAAAGCCGGCTATGAAATGGTGATTACGCCACATATCGGACAAAAAGAATTGTATGTCACTTCTGGTCATTATGCAAAATATGGCGCAGACAGTTTTCAGCCAATTCATACCCCAAAAGAAGGTGAGGAATTCATGCTAAAACCAATGAATTGCCCGCACCATTGTGAAATTTACAACGATAAACCTTATTC
Source organism: Lutibacter sp. (assembly GCA_036781305.1). Taxonomy (GTDB): domain Bacteria; phylum Bacteroidota; class Bacteroidia; order Flavobacteriales; family Flavobacteriaceae; genus Lutibacter. Next base: position 1,753 of record DAIQBF010000298.1, on the reverse strand, counting down.
CTATAAAGAATTGCCAAAACGTTTTGCGGAATTTGGAACCGTTTACAGGTATGAGCAAAGTGGCGAATTGCACGGATTAACCCGTGTTAGGGGGTTTACACAGGACGATGCGCATATTTTTTGTACGCCTGATCAATTGGATGGTGAATTTAAAGCCGTAATTGATCTTGTATTGTACGTTTTCAAATCCTTGAGTTTTGACAATTTTACCGCACAGGTTTCACTGCGTGACAAAGAAAACAGAGACAAATATATAGGCAGCGACGAGAATTGGGAAAAAGCCGAAAATGCCATCATAAATGCCGCTACAGAAAAAGGATTGGATTTTAAAATTGAATACGGTGAAGCTGCATTTTACGGTCCAAAATTAGATTTTATGGTGAAAGACGCCTTGGGAAGAAGCTGGCAGTTGGGAACCATTCAAGTGGATTATAATTTACCTGAACGCTTTGACCTCACCTATAAAGGAGCCGACAACCAATTGCACAGACCAGTGATGATTCACAGAGCGCCATTTGGTTCGATGGAAAGATTTATTGCGGTTTTACTGGAACATACAGGCGGTAAATTCCCGCTTTGGTTAACCCCTGAGCAAGTTATCATATTGCCAATCAGTGAAAAATATCAAATATATGCCGAAAAAGTTTTAAATTTGTTAGAAAATGCCGACATTCGCGCCCTTGTAGATAAACGAAGTGAAAAAACCGGCAGAAAAATTAGAGATGCCGAAATGAATAAGATTCCGTTTATGCTGATTGTAGGGGAACAAGAAGAAAAAGACGGCACGGTTTCTGTAAGAAAACAAGGCGATGGTAATATGGGTTCCTCAACATTAAATGAATTCATTTCATTAATAAATAAAGAAGTTAACAGTACATTAGAGCAATTTTAAGTTTAATTTAAAACATAACGTTATAGCATTAAGTAGAAATAAAGGTCAAAGAAAGCCTTGGAGAGTTGTAAAAGAAGACCAACATAGAATCAATGAAAAAATTGTTTATGTTGAAGAAGTTCGTTTGGTGGGAGATAATGTGGAAATTGGGGTTTATCCTATTGCACAGGCAAGAGAACTTGCGAAAGAATTAGAATTGGATTTGGTTGAAATATCTCCCAAAGCCGTCCCTCCAGTTTGTAAAATAACCGATTATAAGAAATTTCTTTACGAACAAAAAAAGCGGGATAAAATACAAAAAGCCAAAGCTACGAAAGTTGTTGTTAAGGAAATTAGATTTGGTCCCAATACAGATGAACACGATTTTGATTTTAAAAAGAAACATGCGATTTCTTTTCTTAAAGAAGGCGCTAAATTAAAAGCATTTGTGTTTTTTAAAGGAAGATCCATCATCTATAAAGATCAAGGACACATTTTACTTTTAAGATTGGCCCAGGAAGTTGAAGAATACGGAAAAGTTGAACAAATGCCAAAATTAGAAGGGAAACGTATGATTATGTACATTTCACCAAAAAAGAAATAATACTTCGACTGCACCCAGTAACCAAATTAAGGGTTGCTTTTACACTCGAAGAAAAGATAATAAGCAAGACAATAAAAATAGAAGAAAGATGCCTAAAATGAAAACAAAATCTAGTGCCAAAAAGCGTTTTATGCTAACCGGCTCTGGAAAAATAAAAAGAAAACACGCTTTTAAAAGTCATATTTTGACCAAAAAGTCTAAGAAACGTAAATTAAAGTTAACCCACGTTGGTTTGGTTCACAAAGCAGATAAAGCTAACATTTTACAACAACTAACTT
>DAIQBF010000297.1:0-3416 GCA_036781305.1 Lutibacter sp. | reverse complement strand
CGTAGTGGTGATGCCGGAATATTTCCAATTGATATTATTTTTTAGAAAAAAACGGGTAATTAATTCATAATCTGCGCCAATTTTGAAGCCCAAATTGTAACCACCAAACTGCTGAAACAATTCCCTTTTAAAAAATATAGAAGGATGCGGTGGCATAAAACCAATCTTTAACTTTTCTGGCTGCCAATTTTGGGCCGAATACCTTCTTACAACATTCCCGTTTTCTTTATGCTGCACAATATTCCCAACTGAAGCGTCTATCTTATTATTTGCATGAAACTTTGCGACTTCTTCCAATACCAAATTGTTATAAAAAGTATCATCTGAATTGATTATCCCAATGATATCTCCTGTTGTCATTTCTATGCCTTTATTCATAGCATCATACAGCCCTTTATCTGGTTCTGAAATCCATTTGGTAATTACCGCTTCGTGTTTTTTAATAATTGCAACGGTGGTGTCTTTTGAATTGCCATCAACCACAATGTATTCTATGTTTTTATAGGTTTGTGCCGCTACCGACTGTATGGTTTTTTCAATGGTTGCTGCGCTGTTGTAGCAGACTGTTATTATTGAGATTTTCATATTATAAACTTGTAATAATGCTTGCTATTTCTCTGTTAAATATTTTTGGAGCATATTTTTCCTTTGCTTCTAATATATTGTGTTTTTGAATGTTTTTTAACTTTATTTTGTTTAACAACAATAAATTAATTTTCTCTGTTAAATCTTCAACTGAATTAGTCTTCACAAGATATCCGTTATCTTCATTAACAACATCGTTCAAATAATTATGATTGGTTGTAATTATTGCATTTCCAAAGCGCATCGCTTCAATAATGGTTAAGGGAAAAGCTTCTGTAGGGTAGAAAGTAGGTAATACGAATATTGAGCTCTCCGCTAATATTTTCTGTTTTTCAAGACCAAAAACTACTCCCACATAAAACAAACGATTAGGGAAAAACTGCTTTAAACTATCATATTTTCCTTCAAATTTTAATTTAATTTCTTGAGCAGAGGCAATATAATCACCCATTGGCGCACCTGCTATCTTCACAACAATTGTTGGATAATTTTCTAAAATTTCCTTTATCGATTCCATAAAAATTAAAATTCCTTTGGATTCCATTAAATTCGATAAATATAGAATTTGGCTTTTTTTCTCATTTAAATCAATTGCAACATCCTCAAATTCAGATGGATAACTATTCCTGACAATCTCAATATTCATTTTAGGGAAAGAAACAAATTGAGACTTCATAGAAGGCAACAAAACAATTGAAGAATTTACTTTACTGTAACTCCACCTAATTAATGGTTTTAATTTACCTGAATTATTATAAAAATTAGCGAAATCAGCTCCGTGTAAATGATTTATTACTTTTTTATTGAATAATTTACATAAAAACAATAACTGAAAATCTTTTAAAAATCCCAGATAACTTCTTGAACAGGTAAAATATACTTTGTCGAAACGTTTGCTTATAAAAACCAAGGGTAGTAAAAATAAACAGTATAATGTATTGAGTGTTTTATTATTTTTAAATTTTGTTGAATTTAATAAAATTTTATCCCCTTCAAAACTAGTAAAAACCTCCTTAAAAGCAATTGACTGCCCTGTTATTGGTAAAGGATATGGTCCAAAAAATAATACTTTATTCATAAGATAAATTAGATTAAAGGTAATTTGTTTTTTAGGTGTTTTATTATATATCAAAATTATTGATCATTTAAAAAACACTCAACAGGTAATTTTTTAAAGCAGGCCACTTTTTGCTAACGATTTACAGTTATTTTGCGAGTACACTCCTAAAAATATGTGTCACAATCTGATCAACAAAAATTACAGGAATTTCCTTCCCATAATACCAAATAAAACCTTTCGTGCAAATTATTAAAGGAGACTAATCCTGTTATTTTAATTTTATTGTTTTATTGTTTTTAAAAATCTTATCTAATTGGAAACTAATGATAATTAGAATTGGTAAAATAACAAATGGCTCTCTAAAAAACTCAAAGGAGAATACAAATACCATCTAGTAGTTGTACTTATTGCCCCTATAAATATTAAATTATATATTTCACTATTAGATTGAGCTATCTTTTTAAACAACCCCAACATAAAAGAATAACTCCATAGTAACCAAACCAAAAATAATACCAAGTAAAACACAAGCCTCCTCCAATATTCTATGGTAATCAGATAAAATTTTAGTAACAAGAGTTAAGTCTTGAGGAAAACCAAAAATGATTCCAGCTCGTGAACCAAAGAATATAGAAGATAAAAAGGCTGAAAAAGAAGAAAATTGTAATCTCTCTGTTGATTTCAAAAACACCGATATATAATAAAACGAACCATAGACAATAAAACAATATAGGGTTATTTCTATGTTTTATTGGTTTATAAACGATTTTATTTTTAAAAATTAAAGCATTATGAATAATTAAAAAAATGAATATACTCAATAAGCCATTTCATCTTTATTATTTTTTGTGAAAGCCTGTTCCGTATTCTAGTATTAATTGAATAAATTCATAACCACGTATAACGAAATAGAGGGATGTAACAAACACCAAAATATTAAAACCGTTTTTAAATTTCAACGCATAAGCTAGAAAAACGAAATAACAAAATATAACTATTCTATCTGCACCAATCAGCATGGAGGCAATTATAAGGGGCGAAAATTGCATTAATATTTTTAGCTTTTTACCTTTACCAATCAATAACGTTAAAATTAAGAAAACTCCTGGCTTAACAATATTTAAAATATCTTCTTTAGCTGCATATGCATAATACTTCAGAAAAATCTCATCTCGAAATAACATAAAAAATACTGCAAAAAAAATAATTAAGATTAAAATGAGTAACCAACGATTTAAAAAAAATTTAATTTTAATCAAATATGATTGAATAATATCATACACAACAGACACTAACAACAAAATTACCTGAAAATGAAACAAGAACGAAAATAATGATAATAAAATTTTCCAAAATCGACTTGTTACCAATAAACTAAGAAGCAATACAATTAAAGCTACTTTTAATCTTTCCACTGAAAAAAGTAATACTAAAAAATAATAGTTAAATAAAAAAGAAAAGGCCACAAGAATATTAACTTTTAACTTTTGTAAAAAATTAATCAATAAATAAGCGAAAAGAACATTAATAATAGTCATTAAAATTCCTTTTTCTAATCCAAAATTACTGGAAAAATATATTAGTAAATAATATAAAGGTTCTTGAGCGCCTAATACATTAGCGTAATATATATACCCGTTATAAATATCAAAGTCAGTTATTCCATCATAAAAAGTGTTATAATGCAACTGATCTCCTTCTGTGTAAAAGGGTGTTATGTATAAACATAAAAATAAGGTGATTAAACTGAAAACAAAATTAATTATATTCT
>DAIQBF010000296.1:0-3425 GCA_036781305.1 Lutibacter sp. | reverse complement strand
TGAAGATAAAATAAAAACGGAAGGCGATCCGCAAATGTACACGGTTGCGGTAACAGATATGACTTTTAATCCGACCGTTTGGGTTTTTCAACGCAGGCTAAAAACACCGGACGGCAGAAAAGTTACCCACGATTACTGGAACCAAAAAACCGAAGAAACCAATCCAAGATATTGGAAAAATGAGAAATAAGTTTTTAGAAAAAAAACAGAAAGCTCCATTAAATGGAGCTTTTTGTTTTTGCAAATTTTCAATCTACATTGAATATATTACAGGTTTATTTTAAGAATTGGTAATGATAATTTTTAAGGCTTTTTCTTTAGAGCCGTTTAAAAACACCTCATAGGCTTTTTCAATTTCTGAAAGTTTATAACGGTGTGTAATCATTTTTTTCAAGTCGAATTTATTTGAAGAAACCGCTTTAATTAACATCGGTGTGGTGTTTGTATTTACCAACCCTGTGGTAATGGTGAGATTTTTAATCCACAGTTTTTGCAGTTGAAAATCAACTTTCACCCCGTGCACACCTACGTTTGCAATGTGCCCGCCGGGTTTTACAATTTCCTGGCAAACATCCCAAGTTGATGGAATCCCCACGGCTTCAATTGCAACGTCCACGCCTTCCCCTGAAATTTTATGAATGGCTTCCACTGCATTTTCAACAGCAGGATTGATGGTATGTGTAGCACCCAGTTCTTTTGCGACCTTTAACCTATTTTCATCCATATCAACCACAATAATGATAGCGGGCGAGTACAATTGTGCCGTTAATAATACCGACATTCCCACCGGTCCGGCACCAACAATGGCAATGGTGTCGCCAGGTTTAACATCCCCGTATTGCACGCCAATCTCGTGGCCTGTCGGCAAAATGTCACTTAATAAAACGGCAACTTCATCATCAATGGTTTTAGGGATTTTAAATAAGCTGTTATCTGCATGTGGAATACGGACATACTCTGCCTGAACACCATCAATCATATAACCCAAAATCCATCCTCCATCTACACAATGCGAGTATAATTGCTTTTTACAATACTCACAAGAGCCGCAAGAAGTAATACAGGAAATAATCACTTTATCGCCTTTTTTGTATTGGGTTACGCTTTCCCCAACTTCTTCAACAATTCCAATACCTTCATGGCCCAAAATTCTTCCATTGGTTATTTCTGGATTTTTACCTTTGTAAATCCCCAAATCTGTTCCGCAAATGGTTGTTTTTAAAACCTTGATTATTGCGTCAGTTGCCTTTAATATTTTTGGCATTGGTCTTTCTTCCAAGGCGATTTTATGATCGCCATTAAATACGAGTGCTTTCATTTTTTTATTTATTAAGAGTTATACAATATTTTTCTGATACATTAAATTTGAAATGCAGCAATTTGCTGTTTTAAGCAAAAAGATTTTTTTACTTTGTTCAGCCAAAATTCTATGTTCCTTGGGAAAAACAATCGCCAAAAATGTTACGGAAGTTATTCCTGATTAAAAGTAAATTCTTTAAAAACTTACATTTTATTCAATTTCGGCAATTGTAATTGTCTGAATCTGTAAGATACAAAATTTCAGCCAATTAAATTCGTTTATCGGTGCTAATATTTTTTAATCATCTTGAAATTAAGATCACTTTATGAAGGAAACTAAAAAAAAGCATTGAAGTTTTTGGACTTTTAATTTATGAAGAAAGCTCCCCACAAAACAAGACGCATTTGAGATACAGCCAAAATTCTAAATAATTAAGTTTTTGTTGTTTTTTAGCTAAATTATAGGTTTGCCAATATACATTAAAACATTTCCTTTTTCTATTTTGAATGTTTCATCTAAAGAAGAAATAATATGGATAAAGCCAGTGTTGTCTTTTAAGAACAAAGGGATTGAATGCAATTCATCATTTATTTCTTTCAATAAACTGGAATAATGCTCCGGAGAATTAATGGTGACTTCATTCACAAACGGGAAATCACGCACTACCTCGCTTAAATTAATATAATCATCTTTGTGGGTAAATAAATGCGCTTTAGGAACTAGCGATCCTTGTAACATTTCATCGGTTGAAACAATTCTAAAAGCACCATTTTCCCCAAAAATATTAGCGTACTTCGCTATTGCATACTTGTTTAAAGTCGAACTTCCGGTTAAAGCAAGCAAATATCCAATATCATTTAATTCAACATCTTGCATCAATTCATCAGAATAGGCATTGCCTTCCATGGCTTCTAATCCCAGCAATTTCGCCTTTTCAATATTTTCGGCATTACTGTCTATTAAAACCACTCTTCTTCCGTTTTTCTTGAGGTATTCGGCAATCAAACGCGCAAAATTTGAAGCGCCAATCAATATAATTCCATCAGAAGATTTTAAAAATACGCCCGTAATTTTAGCAAACAAACGAGCGGTTGTTGCGTTTAATAAAACCGTTCCCAAAACAATCATAAATACCAATGGCGTAATATACTCTGCGTCTGGCTCTCCTTGCATTGCCAATTTCAAACCAAATAACGAGGCTATACCGGCAGCCACTATTCCCCGTGGACCTACCCAACTTATAAATAATTTTTCGTTAAAACTTAAACCGGAATGTGATGTGCTTAGAAAAACCGACAATGGTCTCAAAACAAAAACCACAATACCAAATAACACCGGTGTTTCCCACTTATAAAGCAACATCAAGTCATCAATATTAATGTTTGCCGCCAACAAAATAAACAACATGGAAATTAACAATATGCTTATTGATTCCTTAAAATAAAGTATTTCTTTTAAGCCCTCCACTTTCATATTGCCAAGAACCATTCCCATAATAACAACGGTTAACAAACCCGATTCATGGGCAAATAAATCGGACATCACAAATACGGCAAGCACCAATGCCAAAGAAGCAACGTTTAATAAATAATGGGGGATTACCTTTTTTTTGATTGAATAATTTAAGGCGTAAGCAGCAGCAAAACCAATAGAAAATCCCACAATAACAATTTTGCCAAATTCAATTAATGCCTCCGTCGTATAATTGTATCCTTCACCAATTCTTATAAATTCAAAAATCAATACGGCCACCAAAGCCCCTATTGGATCAATTAAAATTCCTTCCCATTTGAGCACTGCCGAAACATCTTTTTTTAAGGGAATATTTCGTAAAATTGGTCCAATAACAGTTGGGCCGGTAACTATGATTAAAGCAGAAAACAAAAAGGAAATTTGCCAACTTAAATTAAAAATAAAATGCGTGGCCAAACCTGCGCCAAAAAAAGTAACTGTTGAACCAAGGGTGATCAGTTTAAGAATGGCCGGCCCAACATTTAAAATTTCTTCCCTTTTTAATGTTAATCCACCTTCAAAAAGTATAATGCTAATTGCCAAAGACACAAAGCTAAAAAGAAGTTCGCCAGGAAACAATCCTTCTGTTCCGTTCCAAATAGGCTCCAGCCAT
>DAIQBF010000295.1:0-3426 GCA_036781305.1 Lutibacter sp. | reverse complement strand
ATTATTAGAGAAGATCTTAGAATTATGCTCGAAACAACAACAATTATTTCCCTGACAATGGGGCTTAAAGATGGATTAACATTTCTGAAAAGATAAAAAAAAAATTGAATTAATACTGGGTGTTTTTATATAATATTAATTGAAACTAACTTTCAATAAAAATTAAAATAACTAAAAAAGTATAACATGGAAATTAAAGAAAATCAAAACATAGGAGAATTGGTGGCACAAGATTACCGCGCAGCTTCAGTTTTTAAAAAATATAAAATAGACTTTTGCTGCAATGGAAACAGAACCATTTTTGAAGCCTGTGAAAAAAGTAAAATAGACCCTTCAAAAATCTTAAATGATTTGGATGCCGCTACCCAAACCATCGAAACAGCCATAGATTTTCAATCTTGGCCATTGGATTTATTGGCAGATTATATTGAGAAAAAACACCATCGGTATGTGGAGGAAAAAACCTTGGAAATCAAACCTTACTTAGCTAAAATTTGTAAAGTTCATGGCGAACACCATCCAGAACTGTTTAAAATTAATGAAGAATTTTTAGAATGTGCCGGTGCTTTTGCCGCACACATGAAAAAAGAGGAATTGATTGTCTTCCCTTTTATTAGAAAAATGGTCGCATCAAAAAACAGCAACCAACCCATAAATAAACCAGGTTTTGGAACGGTTCAAAATCCGATAAATTTGATGATGGACGACCACGAAGCTGAAGGAGAACGTTTTGTAAGAATTTCCGAATTAAGCAATGACTATACCCCCCCAGAAGATGCTTGCAATACTTACCGAGTTACCTTGGCTTTGTTAAAAGAATTTGAAGACGATTTACATTTACACGTTCATTTAGAAAATAACATCTTATTTCCTAAAGCTATTGAAATGGAAAAAGAAATGAACTATTAACAAGATGACAGAATATAGAAAAAAGATAAAAGACTATTGTGGTAAAAATCAATTATTTATCACATTTTCTTTTTCTTATCTATAACTGTCTATTTAATAAATAAGGCAAAGGCAATAAAATTTCACATAAGGAATTGGACTGGGATGAGGGAAAATAAATGATATTTTTAAGAGTTGATTATGATGGAAAATGGGAAATTAAACTTATCTTAGCATAGCCCTTAACCAATTAACAAGAATAAAAATAGGTCAACCAAACAGAATTTGCATACATCTAATATAATAAATCATCCCTAAATTTATAATTGATCTTAGAAAGACATCAAGGGAAATTTGGTAATTTCATTATTTTCCCAAAATTAAAGAGCAATAATTTGTGATGGCTGGCTTTACATATTATTGATGTTATGTTTATTGGAATATACTTGCTTTATCCTGGAATTTCCATTCGATTTGCGGAATTTAAAAAACACAAATTATGAAAACAAACAAACCTACAAAAAAACATGGGGCTCCTAAAACAATAGGCAGTGAACATCTTAATGGGCTATTGCTTAGTTGGAAGATTCGTGCCGGAATTAAAAATAATATTGAATTAAACAGAATAAAAACCTATGCCGATTGGTTTTATACCACCCATTTAATTCCACATTTTGAGGCGGAAGAAAAATATCTTTTTCCAATATTAGGCAATGAACATGAATTGATTAAAAAAGCCATTTCAGAACACCGAAGATTAAAACGATTGTTTGAAACTGAGCCTGATCTTCTAAAAGCACTAAGCCTTATTGAGGAGAAGCTGGAAAGTCTTATAAGATTTGAAGAACGCGTTTTATTTATTGAAATCCAGAAAAAGGCAACACAAGAACAATTATTATCTTTTGAACAAATTTCAAAAGGAAGATTTGTGGATAATTTAACCGATATCTTTTGGGAATAGTGGATAATCATATTCAATTTTCTGTTGTAGAAGATGGTTCAAAACAAGTTATTAAAACTTATATTGGTGAATATCGCAATTTAATGGTATTGCTTAAAAACGAACTTTACCTAGACAGTTTTGGTGAATGTGGCGGTGTGGGAAGGTGTGCTACCTGCATTGTTAATGCATGTGGAATTACGGGAAATTCGGCAATCAAAGAGAGAAATGAGCCCACAACACTCTCCAAAATGGGCTATGAGGAAGATACTATACGTCTTTCTTGTCAATTATTGATAACCAAAGATTTAGAGGGCTCCAGCATTGAAATCATTGATTATTAACAATGCGAAGAAATATTATTATACTGATAATCAATCATTTATGTTATTTTATTTTCCTTATTTATTACCGTCTATTTTATAAATAAAAATAGATAAACTTATAATGGTAATTTAGTTAATTAATGAAAAATAAATTTTACAAATACCTACAAGAACTTCAAAATAACATAACTTCCAAATTAGAAGAGATTGATGGGGTAGCGAAATTCCGTGAAGACGTTTGGGAACGTAAACAAGGTGGTGGCGGAAAAACCCGCATAATTGAAAACGGTGCAGTCTTTGAAAAAGGCGGCGTTAATATCTCTTCCGTTTACGGATCACTCTCTTCGGAGATGCAGCGCTATTTTAAGGTTGGGGATGTCGATTTTTTCGCTTGCGGACTCAGTTTGGTTATCCACCCAAAAAATCCGATGGTTCCTACGGTACATGCAAATTATCGTTATTTTGAAATGTATGACAAAACAGGAAAGATAATTGATCAATGGTTTGGCGGCGGGCAGGATTTAACGCCCTATTATCTTTTTGAAGAAGATGCCATGCATTTTCATCAGCTATGCAAAAAAGCCTGTGATGAACACAATAGCACATTTTACCCGAAATTTAAAAAACAATGCGATGATTATTTCTGGAATTCCCATCGGGAAGAAGCACGTGGAATTGGTGGTTTATTTTTTGATTATTGTAAACCATCGGAAGAAATGAGTCTTGAGAATTGGTATCATTTTGTAACCGAAGTGGGTAATAGCTTTTTAGAAGCTTACACGCCCATTGTTGAAAAACGAAAAAAATTAGATTATTCTCAAGCGAACAGAACCTGGCAGGAAATAAGGCATGGTCGCTATGCCGAATTCAATTTATTGCTTGATAAAGGTACTGTGTTCGGTTTAAAAACCAACGGAAGAACAGAAAGCATCCTAATGAGCCTGCCACCTCATGTGCAATGGATTTACGACCATCATCCAGTAAAGAACAGTGAGGAAGAAAAATTATTGGAAGTGTTGGCACATCCAAAAGATTGGGTTTAAGAATCATTTCTGGATAATCTAAACAACATAACCAATACTCCCAAAAAATTCTATAAATCCTTCAATATTATCAGTCTTATAGCATATATTTAATACCAACCTAACATGTTGGCAACTTTGATAAGCTCTTTATGATTGAGGATTTTTATTTTCTTTCCTTTATATCCAATGATCTTATCTTCTTTTAATTTGGACAAGCTGCGAACAGCTGTTTCGGTAGTTGCCCCTA
>DAIQBF010000294.1:0-3437 GCA_036781305.1 Lutibacter sp. | reverse complement strand
CATTTTTGAAGCCCTGTGGATAACAGAAGAAGGCATTCCGGCCAATTTTGCCACGTAAATACCAAAACTGTGCTCGCTGCCTCCGGGAACTAATTTACGCAAAAAAACAACCTTGTCTTTCAATTCTTTTACGGAAACATTAAAGTTTTTGATACGTTCAAAAGTATTGGTCATATCGTTTAATTCGTGGTAATGCGTGGCGAATAATGTTTTTGCTTTTGACGGATGTTCATGCAAATATTCTGCAATGGCCCAGGCAATTGAAATTCCGTCGTAGGTGCTGGTTCCTCGTCCGATTTCATCCAACAAAACCAAACTTCTTTCGGAAATATTGTTTAAAATGCTGGCGGTTTCGTTCATTTCAACCATAAAAGTTGATTCGCCCATAGAAATATTATCGCTTGCGCCAACACGTGTAAATATTTTATCAACCACGCCAATTCGGGCATTTTGTGCAGGCACGTAACTGCCCATTTGCGCCAACAATACAATTAAAGCAGTTTGGCGTAAAATGGCCGATTTACCGCTCATGTTTGGACCGGTAATCATAATAATTTGTTGCTGATTTCTGTTTAAAACAACATCATTGGCAATATATTCCTCGCCGATTGGCAGTTGCTTTTCAATTACTGGATGGCGACCGTTTTTAATTTCCAAATCGGTGCTTTCATCCAATAGCGGACGCACGTAATTGTTTTGTTTGGCCACTTCGGCAAAGGAACTTAAACAGTCTATTTGGCCTATTAATTGGGCGTTTAGCTGAATGGGCTGAATGGAATCCATCAGCGAACTGATCAGTTCTGCAAAAAGTTCCTGTTCCAGTTTTCCAATTTTTTCTTCAGCACCTAAAATTTTGGTTTCGTATTCTTTTAATTCTTCGGTGATGTAGCGTTCGGCACTTACCAAAGTCTGCTTTCTAATCCATTCTTCGGGCACTTTGTCTTTATGCGTATTTCTTACTTCAATATAATAACCAAAAACATTGTTGAAGGAAATTTTTAAGGAAGAAATTCCTGTACGTTCAATTTCCCGCGCCTGCATATTGTCCAAATATCCTTTTCCTAAGGTTGAAATAGCACGCAATTCATCCAATTCTTCCGAAACGCCGCTTGCAATAGCGTTTCCTTTATTGATATTTACTGGAGCTTCTTCGTTTAATGTTTTGGTAATTTTTTCTCGAATGGTGGTGCAGCTTTGCAATTGTTCACCAATTATTTTGAGCGATTCATTGTTGCTCTTTTCGGCAGCTTCTTTTATGGGAATGATGGCATTTAGTGAATTTTTAAGCACAACAACTTCTCTCGGATTCACTTTTCCTGCCGATACTTTTGAAATTAATCGTTCAATATCGCTGATTTGCTTTATTTGATAAGTAGTCAGCTCAAAAAAATCGTCATTGTCCATAAAATATTTTACAATATCGTGGCGCTTTTTAATGCGATTGAGGTCTTTTAAAGGCAATGCCAGCCAGCGTTTAAGCAACCTGCCACCCATTGGCGAAATGGTTTTGTCAATCACATTTAAAAGGGTAACGGCATTTGGCGAATTGGAATGATACAACTCTAAATTTCGAATGGTAAATCGATCCATCCAAACATAATTTTCTTCGGAAATGCGATTGATTACCGCAATATGGTCTAATTTATTATGTTGCGTTTCCGATAGATAATACAACACCACTGCTGAGGCGATGATGCCTTCCTCCAATTCTTCAATCCCAAAACCTTTAAGGGTTTTCACTTTGAAATGATTGGTTAAAGCCTCGTTGGCATATTCAGGCTGAAAAATCCAGTCTTCTAAATAAAAATTATAAAAACGGTCGCCAAAAAGCTCGTTGAATTTGGCTTTGTGTTGTTTTTGGACCAAAACTTCACTCGGGCTAAAATTTTGCAGCAGTTTGTCGATGTATTCTGCATTTCCCTGTGCGGTTAAAAATTCGCCTGTGGAAACATCTAAAAAAGAAATGCCGAGCAGTCTTTTTCCAAAATGTACCGCTGCCAAAAAATTGTTGGTTTTGGATTGTAAAACTTCATCGTTTAAGGAAACTCCTGGCGTAATTAATTCTGTAACGCCGCGTTTTACAATGGTTTTGGTCAGTTTTGGATCTTCCAACTGATCGCAAATCGCCACGCGCATTCCCGCTTTTACCAATTTTGGAAGATAGGTGTTTAAAGAGTGGTGGGGAAATCCTGCCAAAGCGGTTTCAGTTTCGCTTCCGGCACCGCGTTTGGTTAATACAATTCCTAAAACGCGGGATGCTTTTTTGGCATCTTCCCCAAAAGTTTCGTAAAAATCGCCCACCCTAAACAACAACATCGCATCAGGATATTTCATCTTAATGGCATTGTATTGTTTCATTAATGGAGAGACTTTCTCGATTTTTGCCGCCAATTTTTTAAGAATTTACGTTAGTTTTGCGAAGTTACATTTAAATTGAAAGATTGAGAAATTAAAGAATTAAAAAAATAGACAATAAGTTAATCAGTCAATTAAAGAATATAGAAAGGAGAGAAGAGAAAAGAGACAAAAGTTGAAAAGTATGAACCGCAATTAATTCCCCTCTGGAGAGGGGTTAGGGGTGTGTAAAAAACATATGAGAAGGAATAAGAAATTAATAAAAACCGGTCAACACTATTCAGGGAAGTACATAAAAAATTCAACAATTCAACAATTCAAAAATTACACAATTCAACAGTTAAACAAATAATCGATTACACGATTCAACAACTAAACAAATAAACAATGACAATGCGTAAATTAAAAAATAGCGAACTGGAAAGATTGGATGTTGATGCGTTTAAAAAAACGGCTAAAATTCCGCTGATTGTGATTCTCGACAATATTAGAAGTTTAAACAATATCGGGTCGGTTTTTAGGACCAGCGATGCTTTTTTGATTGAAAAGATTTATTTGTGTGGCATAACGGCAAAACCGCCGCATAAAGACATTCATAAAACGGCTTTGGGCGCAACAGAATCTGTTGATTGGGAATATGTTGAAGATACATCTAAATTAGTTGAAAAGTTGAAAGTTGAAAAGTTAAAAGTTATTTCTATTGAACAGGCCGAAAACAGCACGATGCTGCAAGATTTCAAGATTGAACCCAATCAGAAATATGGGGTGGTATTTGGAAATGAGGTAAAAGGCGTTCAGCAAAAAGTAGTTTCAGCTTCCGACTATTGCATTGAAATTCCGCAATTTGGCACCAAACATTCTTTGAATATTTCGGTAAGTGCAGGTGTTGTGCTTTGGGATTTATTTAAGAAATTTAGACTATAGTATTAGGTATTAGGTATCAGGTATCTGGTATTTTGGATTTGGAGTTTTAACTAAAAGTTATAAATTGTAAATCAATGCGTATTCTATGATAAAAAGCAAGAAAAAATTATAAAAAAACTCCGAACCAAAAATTTATTAACCGCAAAGCACGCAAATAA
>DAIQBF010000293.1:0-3469 GCA_036781305.1 Lutibacter sp. | reverse complement strand
ATAGCGGTGCGCCGTAACCACCTCTTTTCTGTTCGGCGGCAATTCATCAATCACTGAAATATCCAAATCTCCATACAAACTCATAGCCAAAGTACGTGGAATTGGCGTTGCCGTCATCACCAGAATGTGCGGTGGCAATTCGTTTTTTTTCCACATCTTCGAACGCTGTTCCACACCAAAACGATGCTGTTCATCAATAATGGCAATCCCCAAGTTATGGAATTTTACCTTATCTTCAATTAAAGCGTGCGTTCCTATTAAAATATGCAGTTCGCCAGATTGCAATTGTTCATGAAGTACTTTTCTTTCCTTTGTTTTTGTGGAGCCTGTGAGGAGTTTTATGTTCACATTCATTCCCTCCAATAAATTGGTCAATGCATTATAATGCTGGGTTGCCAGAATTTCTGTGGGTGCCATAAAAGCGGCCTGGAATCCGTTGTCCAACGCAATTAAAATAGTCAACAAGGCCACAATGGTTTTTCCTGAACCCACATCGCCCTGAAGCAAACGGTTCATCTGCGCATTGGAACCCATATCTTTTCGAATTTCCTTCAATACCCTTTTTTGCGCATTGGTCAGTTCAAAAGGCAAGTTGTTTTTGTAAAAATGATTAAAATAATCTCCCACTTTTACAAAAGGATAGCCTTTAAATTTTGATTTTCTGATTAATTTTTTCCGAAGCAATTGCAACTGGATAAAAAAGAACTCCTCAAATTTAAGTCGGTTTTGGGCTTTGGTCAGCAATTCCTGGGTTCTGGGAAAATGGATGTTCAGCAAAGCCTCGTTTTTTGAAATCAGCTTTAATTTTTCGATGACCGACAGCGATAGCGTTTCCTTAAAATTACCATTCACCTCTTCAAACAAACTTTGCATCATTTTGGAAATCACCCTGTTGGTAACATTCTTATTCACCAGCTTTTCTGTGGAAGGATATACAGGCTGCATCGCAGTTCGCAGACTTTTATGATAGTCTGCCAGCAATTCCATTTCGGGATGTGGCATAGAAAACTGCCCTTTAAAATAATTGGTTTTTCCGAAGATCACATAAGGTGTATTCAATTTAATGGCTTCCTTGATCCATTTTACACCCCTGAACCATACCAATTCCATTGTTCCGGTTTCATCACAGAAGGTGGCGACCAGCCGACTCCCTTTTGCCTGCTGAACCGTTCTCAATTCCGTTATTTTTCCCAAGACCTGAATTTCTGAAGTATTTTGCTGCAATTGGTTGATCTTCATAAACTGGGATCTGTCAATATACCGGTTCGGAAAAAAATTCACCAAATCGCCAAACGTTTGGATGCCCAGTTCGGATTTCAGCAAATCCGCCCTTCCTGGTCCCACGCCTTTTAAATAGGAAATTGAAGTGTTTAAATTATTGATGGACATTTGGTTTTTTGAAAAGACGAAGATAAGAATTTTTTGATTTACGATTTTTGATTTACGATTTTGGAATTTGGATTTTGGATTAGAATGGCGTCATGCTGAACTTGGTTCAGCGTTTGCTGGGTTCTTAGTAACATTTAATTAGTTCGAAACAGGTTGCCACGTCGGCTATCGCCTCCTCGCAATGACGAAATTTATTTTCAATATTACCTTTGCGTTTTAAATTTTAACTTCCGCTCACTCAGCACAAGTCAAAAGAAGCGTTAATCACGATTAAATTTATATTTTGACTTTGAACTTTACCCTTTAACCTTTAACCTTTTAACTTTTAATGTTTAACTTTTAATCCTATCCCCAACCTTTTCCAAAGGAAAGAGAGCTTGATTTGAAATAAATATTTATTTACAACAAAAAAACTTCTAATAGTTAACTTCTAATATTTAACTTCTAATATTTAACTTTTAATATTTAACTTCTAATATTTAACTTCTAATATTTAACTTTTAATATTTAACCTACCTCCGGCAGGCAAGTTTTCAACTTTTACCTACCTTTGCATCCATAATTTTTTATAATGAGATTACATCGAAATTTAGTATTTACGGTTATTGACTCTGTGAAGTCGATATTCAATGAAGGAGAATATGCTGATAAGGCTGTAGAAAAAGCGTTGAAACGCGATGCTCGCTGGGGTGCGAGAGATCGTAAATTTGTTGCGGAAACCATCTATGAAATGGTGCGCTGGAAACGTTTGTACAATGAAATAGCAGGCACCAAAGAGCATTATACCACGGAAAATATATGGAAAAATTTTTCGGTATGGGCCATTTTAAAGGGTATTAAATTACCTGATTGGAATCAACTTCAAGGCGTTCCGGAGCGACGTATCAAAGGAAAATTCGACGAACTTCAAAAAGTGCGTGTTTTTAAGGAATCCATTCCCGACTGGCTGGATGAAATGGGCGTGAAAGAATTGGGTGAGGCGCAATGGACAAAAGAAATTCATAAATTAAATGAACAGGCTGATGTTGTTTTACGCACCAATCCCCTAAATACCACCAAAGTTAATCTGCAAAAAAAATTGATGGATGAAGGCATTGAAACGGAATTTATCCAGGGCTATAATGATGCTTTAAAATTGGTGGAACGTGCCAATGTTTTTAGAACCGAGTGTTTTAAAATGGGCTTTTTTGAAGTGCAGGATGCCTCTTCACAACTCGTTGCGGAATATTTGGAAGTAAAACCGGGAATGCGTGTTATTGACACTTGTGCCGGTGCCGGCGGAAAATCGTTGCATTTGGCCGCACTTATGGAAAATAAAGGCCAGATTATCGCCACCGATATTTATGAAAGCAAACTGAGAAAACTAAAAATAAGAACCAGAAGAGCCGGCGTGCACAACATCACCACCAAAGAAATTGATTCCCCAAAAGTGATGAAGAAAATGAAAGGCACTGCCGATCGTGTATTGATTGATGCACCTTGCAGCGGTATTGGTGTATTGAAAAGAAATCCGGACAGCAAGTGGAAACTGGAGCCAGAATTTGTTGCAACTATCATTAAAACACAGGCTGAAATTTTAGAGAGTTATTCACAATTGGTAAAAGTTGGCGGCAAGTTGGTGTATGCAACCTGCTCTATTTTCCCTTCAGAAAATGAAAAACAAGTTCATGGGTTTTTGAAAAACCATCCGGAATTTGAATTTGAGAAAGAACATAAAGTTTCCCCCGCCAAATCTGGTTTTGACGGATTTTATATGGCACTGATGAAACGGGTAGCGTAATTTTGGATTTACGATTTTAGATTTACGATTTTGGATTTTGGATTTACAATTTTAAATTTACGAATTTAGATTTAGGATTTATGAATTTAATTTTGAATGTTGGATGTTCGATTTTGAATGTTGAATTTCACCCTTCGACTGCACTGAGGTAACAAATTTAATAAGTTACGTCATTGCGAGATTTTTGAAAAAAACTGTGGCAATCTGTTGTGATAGTTCAATTTTAATAACTTTGTCCATTTCGAATTAATCATCATATTTAAAAATCATTCACTACTTATTTTACTTTTTTCAGTGATA
>DAIQBF010000292.1:0-3489 GCA_036781305.1 Lutibacter sp. | reverse complement strand
GTTTTTGTTGTCTTTTTGTATTTGTTTTATTTTTAATTGTCATCTTCGCATTGGGAATATATTACGCCAACACCAACCTCACCTATTTTGATGAAGTTTACACGGTAGAAGATGGTTTTGTTGAAAACGGTTCAGCAATATTTTTGTTTATTTCGAGCATGCTTTTGTTGTATCGCTTTTTCAAACTTTTTAAACACAAAGATTTGTTTTGGAAGGTTGGAATTTTAGCGATGGCCATTGTGTTCTTTTTTGGCGCAGGAGAAGAGATTTCTTGGGGGCAGCGCATTTTTAATATAGAATCTTCCCAATATTTTATTGAACACAATGCACAGGGAGAAACCAATTTACACAATATGGTGGTTGGTGAAACCAAAATAAATAAGTTAATTTTCAGCCAGCTTTTAACCGTTGTTTTGGTTATTTATTTAATTATAACGCCGTTTTTATACAGAAAGTTTGCTTGGATTAAAAATTTAGCGAATAAGTTTGCTGTGCCAATTGTACAATGGCACCATACAATTTCGTTTTTAGTGGGTACGGTTTTGCTCGTTTTTATTTCATCAGACAGAAAATGGGAAATCTATGAATTGGCTTTTAGCGTAATTTTCTTATTGATATTTATTAAACCTTTCAACAAAGAAATTTACGCAGCTAAATCCTAAACTTTTTCAAAAAAGCTTTAAAAAAAGCATAAAACAATGTGCTATAAATAAGTCCGATGAGCATTCCCGTAGCAACATCCAAAGGAAAATGAACGCCCAAATAAATACGGCTATACGAAACCAATATTGCCCATAAAATAAGAATGGGAAATAAATAGTTTAATTTACTTTTTAACAGCAATCCGAAAAATACCGCAACGGCCATAGAATTGGCTGCATGCGCAGAAAAATAGCCGTATAAACCGCCACAACGATTGCCTACCAACCTAATTAAATGAGAAATATTTTCATTGTGGCAAGGTCGCAATCTTTTAAAACCAAATTTAAATAAATTACTTGTTTGATCTGTTAAGGCTATCAATAAAACAACAAATAATACGGCAATAAAAGTTTTCTTTAATCCAAATTGTTTGTAGGTGAAATAAAGCAACAACAAATACAACGGAATGGCACTGAACTTATTTGACATAAACAACCAAAAACCATCCCATTGGGTAGTTCCTAAATTATTCAGATAAATGAATAATTCAATGTCTTTGTTAATAAGTGAATCTATCATTGGATTGCCAACGTTTATTTGTGGCTTTAATTTGCTTTGCCAACCAATTCCAATTCAAACACCAAATCGGTATCCGGAGGAATTACTTTTCCAGCTCCCTGCTCACCATAACCTAAATGAGACGGAATAAAAATCATCGCTTTATCGCCTATTTTCATTTTTTGCAAGCCTTCCTTAAAACCTCCAATCAAGTGGGCATTCGGACCATAAATTACAGTAAAAGGCGCATAGCCGTTTTGTTGATCCTTCGCCTCATCATACGTTCCGTAAGCCATTGCAACTTCTTTGTAACTGGTATCAAACAATCTTCCATCCGTAAAATACCCGGCATAATTCACTTTTACATTGCTGCCCTTAGGAGGAAATTCACCATTTTTTGTTTCGGTTATCACTAATTTTAATCCGGAAGGCAGTTCTTCTGCTTCGGCTGCATATTTATTTATTTTCGTTAAAGTAGCCGCTGCAGCCTGCTGCATTTTTTTTTCTTTCTCTTTTATTTCTTTCTGATACTTTTCATAATACGAAGAAAACTTCTTTTCGGCATTAAATTTTTTGGCGACTTTTCCTATTTTTATGATTTCAATATTTCTGATGGTATCATTTTGCACAATTGAATCCACTACCGCCTGTCCCGCAACAACATTTCCAAATACGGTATGTTTGCCGTCTAACCATGGAGTTTCTTTATGCGTTATAAAAAACTGGCTTCCGTTTGTGGCGGGACCAGAATTTGCCATCGATAAAATTCCTGCTTTGTCATGTTTCAACAAAAGATTACCGAGACTGTCTTTAGGAAATTCATCGATAAATTTATAGCCTGGATCTCCTTCTCCTGTACCCAAAGGATCACCGCTTTGAATCATAAAATCCTTAATAACCCTATGAAAAATTATGCCATTATAATACTTTTTTCCCTTTTTTGCGCCAACAACATACGGATTTGTTCCCTTTGCCAACGAAACAAAATTAGCCACCGTAATTGGCGTTTTTTGAAATTCAAGCCGCAACAAAATGTTTCCTTTGTTGGTTTCCATATTTGCATACAAACCGTCATCTAAATCGGCATATTTTGTTGGTTTACAAGAAATTATAAGTAATGTCAATACAATTAGTATTAATTTGGCTTTCATTTGAATCTAATTTATTTGTTAAACAAGGATGCCATATATTTTAATTTATAAGAAAATCGCAAAGTGTCAGCGGCATTTACAAACAGCTTTTTTTGTTCATTTCAGATGTAAATATAATTTGTTTGGTTAAACAATCACCCAATAAATTTTATAATTTATACCTGTTTTCCCGCAAATAAATAAAATGCCCTTTTAAAACATATAGCAGTTAAAAGGGCATTTTATCAATTTTTGTTTTACAAATCAACAATGCAAAACAGGTAAGCTATTAATTTTTAACTTCTAACAATTCCACTTCAAAAATTAATGGCATAAAAGGTTTAATTGGTCCGCCTTCACGTGGAGTGGCGCCATAAGCCAATTCTTGAGGAATGAAAAATTTATATTTTGAACCAACGCTCATCAATTGAAGTCCTTCAGTCCACCCTTTAATTACTCTATTTACAGGAAACTCAGCAGGAGTGCCTCTGTCAACTGAACTGTCAAATACAGTGCCGTCTATTAAAGTTCCATGGTAATGCACTTTTACAGTTGAAGTCTCTAAAGGTTTTTCGCCTTTTCCTTCTTTTAAAACGATGTATTGCAAACCGCTTGCAGTAACCTGAACACCTTTAGCTGTTTTATTTTCTTCTAAAAATTTAACCCCTTCAGCCTTTACATCAGCATATTCAGTTTCCATTAGTTTTTCCCTCTCTTCCTGTTGTTTTTTCATGGCTTCTTCTTGCTTTTTTTGAAAAAACGCTCTTAATATTGGCTCTGTATTTTCCGCAGTTATTAGAATGTTTGTGGAGTCTATTCCATTCATAACGCCTTGTATAAAAAGATCTTTGTCAATTTCAGGAAAATTTGCCTTTAATTTAGAGGCGATGTCTATTCCTAATGAATAACTCACCGTATCCACTTCGGTTTTTAATGATTTTTGTGCAGTTCCTTTATTGTTGCAGGACACCATCGTTGAAATTATTGTAATTACGACTAAAATTTTAATTGCTTTCATTTTTTCTATTATCTTTTCATGTGGTAAAGAAATGAAACCTGGACTAATTTTTGTAGGGTATTTTTATGTTGAGTTTACAGTTACCTCGCTATATTTGCGTCTCTCCTTTTCACCACGAATTTGCGCTAATTCATAATCTCT
>DAIQBF010000291.1:0-3520 GCA_036781305.1 Lutibacter sp. | reverse complement strand
GAAAAATCAAGACAAGCTTTATCATCACTATTATACGCCAAAGGATACTCATAAAAACCATATTTCTCATATGATTTCCTAGAAAAAATATGCTCTGATAAAGAACTTCTTGTTTCATTTATAAACTTTCTGTAAAAAGAATCTGTTGCCGATTCCCATACAGGGTGCAAATATTCTTCCGAAATAGTTTGTTTTTCTTCATATATAATCTTAGAAGCAAACCTCACTAAATTGGATTTATTATTAAATAGATCATAATTTTTATACCATGAAGCTACGACAGTTTCTCCCAACACATCATCATCACCCAGAATCATAATCCATTCTTCATTACCTATCATTGCAATACAGCGATCCCATTGTTTTGCGAGCACTATTCCACCAAGATTAGTTTCAAAACGTTGATAAGTAAAATCAAATTTTCCCTGATATATTTCAAGCAACTCCAATGGGTTTTCTGAACTTGCATCATCACCAATATAAACCTTGAAACGTTTATCTATTTGGTTTGCCAACGATTGTAAAGTAGCTTCGAAGAAAGTAAGTTTATAATATGGAACTACTATAGCTAGCATTATTTAAACTTATTTTTAATAAATTTAAATGGAGATAAAATTAAATGTCCAAATTTATATGAATTACTAGAATAAATTTTATTGATTTGAATTTTAAAGTTATCAATTTGAATTTTAAATTCTTCAGCAGTAATTTGACTCCCATCAAAAACAGTTAGTTTTTGCTTTTCAAAAACACTTTCAGATGCTATTGCTATTATATATAATGGATCTATAATTACATCCGTAATTTTCGTATAATTACCTGAAAATATTTGTAATTCATTATTTGTTATTTCGTCTTGTATAACAGAATTCCCATTGGTATACTTTTGAGTCAGCAATTGAATTTCACTAAAGCTTTTAGATATTAAATCAACAAACTCTTGTTTGTAAAGTTCTTTAATATGGAATTGATTATTAAATTTTCTCTCGTCAGAATAATACAATTTATCAGGGGTCGAAATAATTAAAATTCCATTTGGTCTCAAAACCCTTTTTACTTCAGCCATCATTTCATCGTGTTTGCCATGATGTTCGATAGTTTCAAAACTAACAACAACATCTACACTATTATCTTTTAAAGGAATATCGCTAGTACTCCCTGTAAGGTATTCTAGATTATTATTTATATATTTCAATTTTGCTCCCTGCACAGCAGTGTTGTCAATATCTACACCATAGACAAATGATGCTTTCTTACTCATTATATTACTGCCATATCCTTCCCCACTTGCTATATCTAGAACTATTTTATCTTTAATATAATTCGTCACAATGGCATATCTGTGCAAATGCTCTATTGAATCTCTGCTGTATATATAGGTTTCTAATCTTTCACCTGACCACTTTTTTTTCATAAATTAATTTTAATTTAGCCTAATAATCCTTTTTACTTTATTCTTTTTAAATATCCATTTACATTAAAAGTTGCATTTTTCCCAAACATATCACACCATTTTCTATCTACAATATATTCAGGATGAGTAGGCAAGAATTCGCGAATTGCTCTAAGTGGCCCACCGTCATATTTTTTTTCTAAACCTAATTCATTTATAATTCCATCTTCAATTATAAAATACGAATCTATAGAAACTAAATTTGAAAATTTATTTAAAACACCAATTGTATCTTTATAATGGTGTGAAGCGTCTTCAATAATTAGTATTTTATCAAATCCTTTTGTAAGCCCAATATCATAATTATCCCAGCCATCGAAAAAAAAATTTATTCTTTGATGCTCTTTAACTTTTGGGTTTACCATATCCACAATATCAATAGTATGTATAATTCCTTTACCCAAGCTGTCAAATAAGTCAGCAATATAGAGAGCACCACCTCCAATATTAGTCCCTATTTCAATTACCAAATCAGGTTTTAAATCACAAATAATCATTTGATAAATAACGTAATCAAATGGGCATCTTATAGCTTTAATTCCTCTATACGTAACATTGTGATGCCCTTTATCGATAGATTGTACAGAAATTTTAACTTCTTCTTCTTTTGGTGTTCGTTTAACATTAAACATATTATAATTTAATTTTTGATTCCCATTTTAACAATGGTCTTATGATGCCTGGCAAACTGCCAACGTAGTCCCCTCTCGTAGGGCTTTCATTTTGATTATCAATCATATTAAAAGCTATAGAATCTCTCTCATTAAAGTAAACAACAAAAGGGTCATGAGTAACTAAAGCCACTCCAATTAATATGACTCCTTCAGAAAATAAATTTTTGGGAATCCAAACCGTAGCTTCATATAAACCTTTATTTTTCTTTTCATGGTAATGAACAGTATTGGTTTCATGCGAATCAAAAATATTAACACCACTGCTATTATAAAAATTAAAAGCAGCATGAATTTTTCGTCCACCATCAATTACTTCATATACCATTGAAACTCCAACTGATTCGGTAATCTGAAAATTTTCTTTTATTTCAAACGAAGTGTTATGAGCTCTCACTTCTAAAATTTTCACAATATCATTTCCACTTAGTTTTTCTTCCCACTTTTTTATTGAAGTTGTACCATATTCTGATTTTAAATAGCTGTCTATTATTTTAGCTGTCGATCCATATTCTAAAATAGTACCGTCCTTTAGAAGCATGGCTTTTGTGCATAATCGCATAACAGCATCCATATTATGACTAACAAACAACACGGTTCTTCCTTCTCCTTTGGAAATCTCCTGCATTTTACCAATGGCTTTCTTTTGGAATTCGGCATCGCCAACTGCCAGTACTTCATCAATAATGAGGATGTCAGGTTCTAAAAAAGCGGCTACTGCAAAAGCCAAGCGCACGGTCATTCCGCTACTGTAACGTTTTACGGGGGTATCTATATAGCGTTCGCAACCGGAGAAATCAATAATTTCGTCCAGTTTGGCTGTAATTTCTTTTTTGGTCATCCCCAAAATGGCGCCATTTAAAAAAATATTTTCGCGGCCGGTCATTTCTCCATGAAAGCCTGTGCCTACTTCCAATAAAGAAGCCACACGCCCTCTAGATTTGATGCTTCCTGTAGTTGGACTGGTGATTTTTGAAAGTATTTTTAGCAAGGTAGATTTTCCTGCGCCGTTTTTGCCTATTATGCCCAACACTTCCCCTTGTTTCACTTCAAAATTAATGTCTTTTAAAGCCCAAACATAGTCGGAAGTACCTTTGGTAGCACGGTTGTTTACGTCGCCTACTTTTAAATATGGGTCTTCTTTGCCACGTACAATATGCCACCAACGGTTTAAGTCGTGGCTTAAAGTGCCGGTACCTACGAGGCCGAGACGGTATTGTTTGGAGAGGTTTTCTATTTTTAGAATGATTTCACTCATTGTTTTTTTTTGTATTCGGTGATTTGTAATTCAAATGGTTGTTTTTTACTTTTTTCATTGATAAAAAAGTAACAAAAAATCTAGTCTGATGATCTTTTTCTGTAAAATTATTGAATTTTTTTAACACCAGCATCCAGA
>DAIQBF010000290.1:0-3534 GCA_036781305.1 Lutibacter sp. | reverse complement strand
AGATCCTATTCCCGATAAGCATGGAAATTTTCCAAAAATTACAAAAATGTTATTTTCTGAATGTCAAGTGGGAGATGAAGGTACTTTTATAGGGGTTAAAGACTCGTCACCCATTTTTTTACAATTTCTCGACAAAAACAACATTTGCCTCAAGGCCAAGGTTATAATTTTACAAAAAGAAGCATTCGACCTCTCATTAAAAATTAAGGTCAACAACAATACAATTATGGTGTCGCATAAAACGGCTTCCAACTTATATCTTCAATCATAAATTATAAATGATCGATAAAAAACACAGAAAATCACTGGGAGAAGTCCACGGATCTGTTAATACCTCCGGAAAGAAATCGAAGTGGAGAAAGATATTGGCATTTTTAGGCCCGGCCTATTTGGTGAGTGTTGGCTATATGGATCCCGGAAATTGGGCCACAGACATAGCTGGGGGAAGTCAATTTGGCTATGCCTTAATTTGGGTTTTATTAATGTCCAATTTAATGGCTTTATTATTGCAAAGCCTGGCAACACGTTTGGGGATTGTACGTGGATTGGATTTGGCACAGGCATCGCGGGAAGCTTATCCTCGGGCAGTAAATTTTATTTTATACCTTTTAGCGGAAATTGCCATAGCCGCATGCGATTTAGCCGAAGTTTTAGGAATGGCGATAGGATTGCAACTTCTGTTTGGCATCCCAATGATTTGGGGCGTTAGCATCACGGTTTTTGATAGTTTTTTACTGTTGTTTCTCATAAACAAAGGAATTCGTAAAATGGAGGCTTTTATAATTGGGCTAATTGTGATTATCGGATTGTCTTTCTTTCTTGAAATGTTCTTTGCCAAGCCGGATATCGGTCAAATCCTAACCGGTTTTATCCCAACTTTATCAGGCGATGGAGCATTGTATATCGCAATTGGCATTATTGGGGCAACTGTAATGCCGCATAACCTGTACTTACATTCTTCTTTGGTGCAAACTAGAAAAATAAAACACACCAAAAAAGGGATTATTCAAGCATTGAAATACAATTTTATTGATTCTGTAATTGCATTAAATTTTGCCTTTTTTGTAAATGCTGCCATTCTAATTGTAGCGGCTGCAGTATTCTATAAAAACGGAATGTATGAAGTTGCCGAAATTCAGGATGCACACAAATTGCTGGAACCTTTGTTGGGAACAAAATGGGCACCAATACTTTTTGCATTGGCACTAATTGCCGCTGGACAAAGTTCAACAATAACGGGCACATTGGCTGGACAAATAGTTATGGAAGGTTATTTAAATTTACGAATTCAACCTTGGGTACGGCGTTTGCTCACCCGATTAATCGCCATAATTCCCGCATTAATTACCGTTATTTATTTTGGAGAACAATATATTGGCCGGCTGTTAGTTTTAAGTCAGGTAGTGCTAAGTTTACAGCTGGGTTTTGCCATAATACCTTTGATTCATTTTGTGAGCGACAAAAAACTGATGCAAGGATTTCACATAAAAACCGTCAAACGCATAATGGCATGGCTAATTACTGTCATTATAGTTCTGCTTAATGCCAAACTGGTTTTGGATGAGGTAAAAATGTGGCTTGGAACATCATCATCACCTATATATATTTGGTTATTTATCATCCCAGTTATTATCGGAGCCATATTTTTACTAATTTTCATTACAATTTGGCCATTGATTAAAAGATTGCCGATAAAAAAACCCATTATGGTACCACATATTAAACCCGTTAAAATTGAGGAAATTTCAGCATTGTCACCTTATAAAAATATCGCTATTGCGGTAGATTTTTCGGCCTCAGACCGTAAAACAATTGCTTCGGCTTTGCAAATGGGCGGACAAACAGCCAACTATACCTTTATTCATGTAGTTGAAACTCCCGGAGCATTGGTTTATGGAAATAAAATTAAAGACTATGAAACCTCAA
Source organism: Lutibacter sp. (assembly GCA_036781305.1). Taxonomy (GTDB): domain Bacteria; phylum Bacteroidota; class Bacteroidia; order Flavobacteriales; family Flavobacteriaceae; genus Lutibacter. The sequence goes on along the minus strand of DAIQBF010000290.1, from coordinate 1,608 downwards.
GTGACAAAGCATTTCTAAATAATTATAAAAAAGAATTAACTGATCGAGGTTACAATATTCGAATAAAACTTGGATTTGGCAGTCCAAAACGGATAATTCCGCAAATTGTGAATGCAGATACCTTTGATTTATTGATTATGGGAAGACATGGCCATGCAATGCTTAAGGACTTAATATTTGGAACCACTATAGATCGCGTAAGACATAAAGTAGATGTTCCGCTATTTATCGTATAAATTAAAAAAAATTTAATCGTTAAAAAATAAAGCAATTGTTTTACCACGCTCACCCATATGACCCCTACATTCCCGAAAATGCAACAAAGCTTATTGTTGGTACGTTGCCGCCTCCCCGATTTTCGATGGGAAATTTTAAAAAAGGAGATGTCGATTTTTGTTATGGCAGCATTGACGGACAATTATGGAAAATTTTAGATGAAATATTTATGTTGAATTTATATTTTGAAACTTCGGATTTGGCCATTCAACAGCGAAAAAAATTCTTGCTTGAAAATAATATTGGTATCTGTGATATTGTGGCATCTTGTGAACGAAAAAAAATAGATGCCTCAGATTTGGGAATGACAACAATTGTTTTGAGAGATTTATTGTTTTATATCAAAAAATATCCTTCCGTAAACACGCTTTTGTTAACTGGCGGAAACAGTAAAAACGGGCCGGAATATCATTTAAGAAGACAATTAAAAGAAAAAAACATAGCGCTCAAATTAATTTCTTCGGAAACGCCAAAAATTCATGAATTTGAACTCTTAGAAAACGAAACAATCAGAAAAATAAAAGTGGTTTCATTAACAGCACCTTCAGGAAGCGCAAATCGCGCAGTTGGCAGCAATCCTGATTACCAACGCCTAAAAAAACAAAACCCCAAATTCAATACGTTTGATTTTAGGGTTTTACAATACAAAAAGTTTTTTTAGATTTTGTTAAAGATGTCAATCTATAATGCTCCTCACAAATTTATTGATGTTGGTCGTGCCGTTTTTATCCAGATATTTCACAAATGCCGAGCCAATAATGGCGCCTTTTGCATATTTGGTCGCTTGCTTAAAAGTTTCGGCATTGGAAATTCCAAAACCGATGATTTGGGGCGATTTTAAATTTAAGTCGGCAATGCGTTTAAAATAATCATCTTGTATTTTTCCAAAAGCATTTTGCGAACCGGTAACGCTGGACGAACTCACCATATAAATAAATCCGTCGGAAGTTTTGTCGATAAACTGTATGCGTTCATCGGAGGTTTGTGGCGTAATTAAAAATACATTAATCAGCCCATATTTTTCAAAAATAACTTTATAATGATCGTTATAGACATCAACAGGCAAATCGGGAACAATCAATCCGTCGATGCCAATATCAGCGCATTTTTTGCAGAAATTTTCAATTCCATATTGCATCATCGGATTAAAATAACCCATAATTATTAAGGGAATTGTGACTGTTTTGCGAATATCTTTTAATTGGTTGAACAACACTTCGGAAGTCATTCCGTTTTCCAGTGCTTTTGTGGAACTCGCTTGAATGGTTGGACCATCGGCCAACGGATCGCTAAATGGCAAACCGATTTCAATAAAATCGACCCCGCTTTTCT
>DAIQBF010000289.1:0-3539 GCA_036781305.1 Lutibacter sp. | reverse complement strand
AAACAATCTAATTTGCTGATTATTAGTGCTTTTATATATTTTCAGCAAGCCCTAACTATCAACATAACTGCTTACCCAATAAATAGTTTTCGCAATTCGTCGGCATCAGTAGGTTTCATTTTTCCGGAAAGGATCAAGCTTAATTGTTTTCGGCGTAAAGCACCTTCGTAGCGTTCTTTTTCAAGTGTTGTTTCGGGTTCTAATTGAGGAACGGTTATGGGTTTTCCAAATTTGTCAACAGCCACAAAAGTGTAAATGCCCTCATTTACTTTTGAACGAACTTGAGATTCCCTGTCTTCCACCCAAACATCCACATAAATTTCCATGGACGACCTAAAAGCCCTGGAAACTTTGGCTTCAATAGTCATAACGCTTCCTACAGGAACAACCTTGTTGAAAGCCACATGATTTACGGATGCAGTCACCACAATCGCATGAGAATGACGGCGTGCCGAAATACTGCAGGCTCTGTCCATTCGCGCCAATAATTCGCCTCCAAATAAATTTCCTAAGGGATTTGTATCTGCAGGTAAAACAATATCGGTTAAAATGGTTAAAGATTCTTTAGGTGTTTTTGCCATGGTCAATTGGATTTTTTAGAAATATATAGCTAATTTATGGAAGAATAAGCTGCTATAAAAGTTGAAGATTAGTATTCTTTAACCAATAACCAAGCGTCTTCTGATTCTGTTTTATGAATGATACGCATCTTGTTTATCGCTTCGTTTTTGTCGATAAAACTTTCATAGGCAACCTCCGTTAAATTCCACTTATTAACCCCTAAAATTTTGGCATTGTACCCTTTTTGAAGTAAGGATTGCAATTTTTTCTCCGCATTTTCAGGAGCCCTAAAAGCGCCTGCTATAACGTGGTAATTGTAGATTTCCTTAGTGACATTTAAGGTAATCGCCGGCAAAGGATTGGAAATCACAAAAGTAGCTTCCTGAATTGTTTTTTCAACTTTCTTTTGCTGTTGTTCGGATTCGGCAACCAAATTTTTGTATTCTATTTTTTGGTATTCGTTCCAGCCAACCGTTCCTAAAGCAAAAATAATTGCCGCTGTTGCAGCATATTTAATAAATGCGGGCGTTTTTCGTTTGGTTTCAGCCGTTGAAAATGTTTCCGACTGCTTAACTTTTTCTTTATAAACAAGGTGTTTTATTGCAGGAGAAACATAAGAGCCCAATCCAAAAGATGCTGTTAAATAATTAATGGAATTTATGGGTTCAAAAATGAGTTTACGCTCTTTATTTAATTTAAGCGATCCAATATTTTCCAATTCAAGCACTTCATTATTCAAAAGAAGTTTCCATTCAGCCACTTCTTTTTCAATAGACGCCAATGCCTCTGAATAGGAGATCTTTTTTGCGGCAGCCATGTAGTTTGCCAGCAATCCGTCATTATTTTGCAAATGGGAATTGAAAGTCAACTGTTTGGAAGGCGGATAAAAAGTGTGGGTAAAATGATTCACTTTTGCCGAAATTTCGTTGGTTACAAAACCACCAAAATTTGGCACAATCACACATTCGTATCGGTATAATAAATCGCTTATGCAGGTTGCTGTCGTCATTGAAACAAATATATAAAAAACTACTGCTAAATTTATGGTTATGAACAATTTTTATTAACAATAATTTTATATATTGACGCTCAAATTGTTAAAATATGCTTGAAGAAGATTTGCTGTACGTTTTGGCGTTGCAGCGTGTAAAAGGTATTGGCGATATTAACGCAAAAAAGCTGTTGGCACACTGCGGAAGCGCAAAAAATGTGTTCAAAGAAAAGCGCAGAATCATAGAAAACATTTTTGGTTTTGGCACACTTTCCGTAAAAAATTTATTTGATAAAGAAAATTTAATTGAAGCTGAGGAAGAACTAAGATACCTTCAGAAAAATAATATTGAAACGCTTTATTTTACAGATAAAAATTATCCGGAAAGATTAAAACATTGCATTGATGGACCAATTCTGCTTTTTAAGGAAGGAAATATCGATTTAAATAAGGGACCAATTATCAGCATTGTGGGAACGCGGCAAATTACAAGTTATGGCAGGGATTTTTGTGAAAGATTGATAGCAGATTTAAAAGAGTACCATCCAATTATTGTCAGCGGTTTTGCCTATGGGGTTGATATTTGCGCTCATAAAGCCGCCGTAAAAAACGAACTGCAAACCATTGGCGTTTTGGCGCACGGATTTGAAGAAATTTATCCGAAAATTCATAAAAAGTATATTTCAGAAATTCATAAAAATGGCGGTTTTCTAACCGATTTTTGGCATAACGACCAGCCTCAGCGCGAAAATTTTTTAAAACGAAATCGGATTGTCGCAGGAATGTCTGAAGCCACCATCATTATTGAATCAGCCGAAAAAGGCGGTTCTTTGGTAACAGCAGATATTGCGAATTCTTATAGCCGGGATGTATTTGCCGTTCCTGGAAGAAGCACCGATCTGTATAGCAAAGGCTGCAATGACTTAATTAAAAACAACAAAGCGGCCATATTAACATCGGCGAGGGACTTAATCGACATGCTGAATTGGGAAAGTCCGCTAAATGTAAAAAAACCAATTCAAAAGCAACTTTTTGTTGAATTGACCGAAAATGAACAACTGTTGTATGATTTTTTAGCGCAAAACGGCAAAGAACTCATCGATTTAATTTCCTTAAACTGCAAATTACCCATTCATCAAACAACCTCTTTATTGTTTAATTTGGAAATGAAAGGCATGGTAAAACCATTACCAGGGAAATTGTATGAGGCGATCTAGATTTTTTACTTAACGTTAAAATTACTTTAAAATCATTTTCAAAAAGGTCTAACTGTGCTAAAATCTTTACCTTTGTAGCTTAAATTTAGTGATGATTAAAATACCTCAACAGGCAAGAGCGCTTATTTTTGATTTAGATGGCACCATCGCCAACACCATGCCAAACCATTTTATATCTTGGAGAAAGGCCGTAATACCCTACGGAATTGACTTTAATGCTTCGTTGTTTATGCAACTGACAGGAATGCCAAGAACGGCAACAATCGAAAAACTAAACGAAATGTTTGACACCACAATGAATCCTGATATTGTTGGGAAAGTGAAGGATACTCATTTTAAAACTTTAGTCAATTTAACCGAAGAAATTCAAGTAGTTACCGATGTTATTAGGAAATATCATAACATTTTACCAATGTCAATTGGAACCGGAAGCACTAAAAATGGCGCTAAAAAAACGCTGGAAGTAATAGGCTTTGAAAATTATTTCGACATAGTTATTACAGCCGATGATATTGTAAATCACAAACCACATCCCGAAACTTTTTTAAAATGCGCGGAATTAATGGGCGTTAAACCACAAGATTGCGTTGTTTTTGAAGATGGGATATTGGGAATGAATGCAGCCGAAGAAGCCGGAATGATGGTAATTGACGTGAACGATTATTTTAAAATTGCGCTTGCGGTTTAAAATAGGAATTGCATTTGAAATAATTTCAAAAAAAAATCGCCTAAAAAATTAATTTCAGGCGATTTCCAATTTTATAAATCGA
>DAIQBF010000288.1:0-3552 GCA_036781305.1 Lutibacter sp. | reverse complement strand
GGGAAGCATAAAAGAAGTGATTTTTTTTTTTTTTTTTACCATTGAAGGTGACACCACAAATTTTTATATTTATAAACAATTGGAGACTTTACCTATTAAAACTTCAACAATTGCGCGAGGAATTGCAGTAGGCGATGAGCTTCAATATGCCGATGAGGTTACCTTAGGCAGAAGTATCGTGAACCGAATTCCGTTTGATAAATCTTTTTAAATTAATAAAATTATTTTTTTCTATGCTGATTCTGGCATCAACAGCAAAAATTTCTTTTGAATTTCCTAACAACGGATTTAAATCCAGCTCGGCTATTTCCGGAGCGGCCATTAATAAATCCGATATTTTTACCACAATTTCCGCAAACAATTTTTCATTCACGCCTTCCTGATTTCTGATTCCCTGAATTATTTTGTACGATTTTAAATTTTGAATCATTTCTGTGGCTTCTGTTTTTGAAACCGGTGCCAGCGAAACATTGATATCTTTTAAAACTTCAATGTAAATGCCGCCCAAACCGCATAAAACCAAATGTCCGAAATCTCCTTCTTTTTTAGCGCCGACAAAAATTTCCATGCCTTTTTTCATAGGCTGAATTAAAACGGCTTTCGCTCCTTCAATTTTCATGATTTTGTCAAAAGATGCTGTCAGTTTTTCTGTGGAATCAATATTTAAAACAATACCGCCCACATCCGATTTGTGAAGGGGACCAACCACTTTCATCACCACAGGAAAACCAAGTTTCAACGCTTCTGGTAAACATGCTTTTTTTGTGGTGCAAACAGCTTCATTGACAATTGGAATTTCGGCAGCAATTAATAATTCCTTTACTTGCTGAGGTTCTAAATAACCATTTTTAGCATTGTTTATGATGGTTCTGATGGCTGCAAAATTGACGCTTTTATGTGTTGTACTGTCTGAAAAAGTTTTGGATGTTTTATATATTTTGGCCAAGGCGTTTCCAAACAATACTTCATCGGGAAAATTGATGTTTCCTTTTGAAATAAAATAATCGATTTCCTTTTTTACGTTCACAACCGATGGCAAAATTGGGAAAATAGGTTTTTTGCATTCACGCATTTTTTTATCCAGAACATCATAAACATCATAAACTTCGAACAAGCCCGGACTTCCGAAAATGACGACCATGGCATCAATATTCGAAAATTTGTGTTCGCAATAATCGATAATGGTTTCCAGTTGTTCTGCATTTCCAGTCGCTAAAAAATCAATGGGATTTGAAACGGAAGAACCCAAAAATAATTTATTTAGCAATGCTTCGCTTTCTTTTCCGGTAATTTCCGGAACGTTCAATTCGTTTTTAGATAGGGCATCAGTAAGCATTACCGCAGGCCCACCTGCGTGGGTAATAATCGCAATATTTTTGCCTTTTAATTCTTGGTGCATAAAAATTCCTGCCACGGTGATCAATTCATTTCTTCCGTAGCAACGAACAATTCCGGCTTTTTTGAACAAAGCGTCCACGGCAACGTCTGAATTGGCAAGCGCGCCGGTATGCGAACTTGCCGCCCTGCTTCCTGCGGAAGAACTTCCTGCTTTTATGGCGGTAATTTTACAGCCTTTTGCAATTAAGGAAGCTGCGTGCTTTAATAATTTTTGAGGATTTTCAACACTTTCAATATAGAGCATTTTCACTTCTGAACTTTTTCCTTTTTCAAAGGTTTCGTCTAAATGTTGCAAAACTTCTTCCACGCCAATTTGGGCGGAATTTCCTACGGAATAAACGCTGGAAAACGTCAAGCCTGTTGCCATAGCGGCTTCCATAATAAATACGGCGGTTGCCCCAGAACCAGAAATAAAATCTACCCCTTTTGGATTTAATTTTGGAATTGGCGAAGTAAATGCGCCTGCATAATGCTGATTGATCAATCCGATATTGTTAGGTCCAAGAAGCGTTCCGCCAACGGCGTTTATTTCCTGTGCAATTTGTTCTTCCAATTTTTTGCCTTCCGCATTTTTTTCTCCAAACCCCGCCGAAAAAATAATAAATCCTTTGGTGTTTTTTTGCTGTGTTAAAATTTGAACTGTTTCTAACGTAAATTTTGCCGCGATGGCAATAATTGCTAAATCCACTGAAGGAATTTCAGCAACATTTTGATAGCATTTTAATCCTTGTACTTCCGTCTCTTTCGGATTTACGGCAAATAATTCACCTTTAAATTTGTGGGCGATTAAATTCTTTAAAACGCTTCCGCCAGGTGTGTGGATATTGTTTGAAGCACCAATAACAACAATGCTTTTGGGGTTTAGCAATTCTTTGTTCAGCATCAGTTAATTGGTGTTTTAGGAAACGAGTTCAGCGGCAATTTCTTTGCCTTTTAAATAAGCGTCTAAGTTTTTTGCAACAATGCGTTCGCCTTTTCTTTCAAAAAGTGTGGCAATCGCCTTTTGGAAACTTTCATCGCTTAACGGAATTAAAGATGAAGCCGCGCCCAATAAAACCATGTTGGTTGCTTTTGAATTTCCCATGTCTTTTGCAATTTTCATCGCATCGATTAAAATATGGTTTTTATGCGATTTTATTTCATTGTAAAGTGTTTCCAATTCAGGATAATTGTTGATATTTTCAAACGGATTGGAATCGGTGATCAAATTGCCATCTTTTTTCAAATAAGGCAAATAGCGCAACAATTCCATAGGTTCCACAGAAATAATCATATCTGCTTTTCCTAGCGGAATTAAATCAGAATAAATTGGCTTGTCTGAAATTCGCACATGAGACTGCACTGCACCGCCTCGTTGGCTCATTCCATGCACTTCCGATTGCTTTACGTTTAATTGGCTATTTAGTGCTGCTGTATCTAAAATTGCCGCAATGGTTAAAATTCCTTGTCCGCCAACACCTGCTAAAATGATATTTATTTTTGATCGCATACTCTTAATTTATTGACACGTTTGTAAATTCTTTTAATTTGTCCTTTTTCTCCTTCGGAAGCTGTACGCAAGGTCGTTGCGCAATAATTACGGAAACTCCTTTGTGATTTATTTCTTCACGGATAATATCGATATTTTCCTGTAAATTTTTATGCAAAGGTGTAATCACTTTTAAATGAGCTTCATCAAGACCCAAACCTTTACAAATTGAAATTAACCTGCCAGAAGCCGCTGAATCCTGCGCGCCGGTCATTGCAATGGCTGAATTGTCGGAAATAATTATCGTAATTGGTGTTTTTTCAATAATGGCATCCAGCAATCCGGTCATTCCTGAATGCGTAAAAGTAGAGTCGCCAATAACGGCAATGGCTGGATGGATTCCTGCATCGGAAGCGCCTTTTGCCATAGTAATGGAGGAACCCATTTCAATGATGGTATTGATACTTTCATAAGGTGGCAAAACGCCTAAAGCAGAACAGCCAATATCACCAAAAACCTGCTGATTTTCTGTTTCTTTTTTTAAGGCATTAATGGCATCAAATAAATCATTATGGCCACAACCAACGCACAATTGCGGTGGCCTGCCCAAGACTATTTTTGGCAGATCTTCGTTGATAACGATATCAAAACCCAAAGCATTTGCAATATTGTCGGGATTTAGTTCT
>DAIQBF010000287.1:2308-3561 GCA_036781305.1 Lutibacter sp. | reverse complement strand
TGTGAAGTCTATCACTCTTATCTACGTGATATTTACGTTTTCTGTTTTTAAAATACTCAGAATGCTTTATTTCAATAAGTTCCATTCCTTTTTCAAAAATCCCTATTTTATTTCCTGCTTCAGGACCATAAAAAATTGTGTTTAAGTCTTCCATTTTAATTTATTATAATTTTTAATAAACAAATATAGATTATATTGATAATGAATCACATTACTATCATTATAATTTATAAACAATTCTTTTGAATTATTAACAATCCCCATCACTTCCCCATCACCCCCTTCAACAGTTCCAACTGCCCAGCCAGTATTTTGTTTTCCTCCTCAAGTTGCGCAATGCGCTGGGCTTGGGTGGTGTCCTCGGGTATGTTTGTGGTGTAGGTTTGGGGTAGCTGCGCGGCTATGTCTGCAAAAAAGTTGTGTTCTAAGGCTACTGCAACATTCCAAAGAATGCGTACTTGCAGGCTACTGCGAGCATCATATTTAGCGACGGTCACCCGGTGCAGGTTTAGCTTCCTTGCCAGTGCGGCTCTGTTTATTTTGTGCTTTTTATAATATGTTCTTAGCATACTCCCTATGTTTGGGGCGTTTAATTCTTTCTTTGCTGCCATAATGGTAAGTATTAGCGTTTAAAATGGGTGAATAGTAAGTAAATTAGATACCAATGCAAGCAAAATAGTTACAGCAGTTAGTAATTTAATAACAGCTGTTGGTAATTTAGTTACAGTTGTATGTTTTCTAGTTACTAAGGTTAGTATTTTAGTTACATCTGTATTCATTTTAGTTACACTTGCAAGTTATTTAGCTACAGCTGTAAGTTATAGAGTTACACAAGTTAGTAATAGTTATATTTCATACTATAATTACGGCTATAGTTCCTCTAAAGGTCTATTGCCCTGATTCTTAAACCGCCACTCCAACGCATCCAGCGCGCTCTTTGCATTCGGAATGCCAACCTTTGACGAAATCTTGTACACTCCGTAGTGTGTGAGTCCCACCCCATAGGACTCATGCCCCACGATGCGCTCCACATCTTTCAGCAAATAATCTAAACCCAACACACGGGCGCGTAGGGTTTTTAGTTGTTTAAAAAGTTTTAGGTCTGTATCTATGTTATCGTTTAGCAACACTGCGGGCAGTATACTTGCGCCAACGCCGTTCTTAAGCCGCACCACATCTTCCACAAAGGCCAGATTGCGAACGTCTAGAGCGCGGTAGCGTTTGCGTTCGTCAGCTGTAAGGGCGCCTTGGGG
>DAIQBF010000287.1:0-2298 GCA_036781305.1 Lutibacter sp. | reverse complement strand
CATATTTCCTGAATTTTTTGAAGAACACTTGTCATCGTGGCCTCGTCCAGCGTTTGGTGGATTTGGTTGTAGCTTATGTTTGCCATAAGGTTTCGGTTTTAAAAGATTATACAATAAATTATAGCGCGGCAGGAGCCACAACGGGGAGAGAAATAAAGTTAGTGAAAAAATAGGAAAGGCTGGAAATGAAATGGCTTTAAAAATGAAAACAAAAAAAACCCACGCACATTTTTTAGAAGGTAGCGTGGGTCTTGCTCAATAAATGCTGGGGAGAAACTATTCTATAATTATCCTTTTGGTAACCGAGCTATTTTCAGCAGCAACCTTGACCATATAAACGCCTGGCGCAAGTTGAAGGTTCAAGTTTATGTTTTTTTCTGAATAGTTGTTCTGAAAAACCTGTTGTCCAAGGGTGTTAAATATCGCTATGGAGGACTCCACGCTGCTTGGCAGGTTAATGTTTACATTTCCGTTTGAAATGCTTGGGTAAATGTTGAAATCAAACGCAGTTACATCTTCAACGCCAATTATAGTACACTGCATAACTGGTGGATTAAAGCCTTGTGGGAACGTGTTTTCAAAAGTCTGAATTCCTGCAAGTGGCCAAATATCTCTATTTATCATTGTGTTGTCTGGTCCAATCAAACAGTATGTAGGAAAGGCGTTCACGCCAAAATTAGAGGTTACCGGGCCTGCCCCACCATCTCCACTTGCAGCTGGCGCGTGATTGAAAGTACCGCCAAATTGCTGCTCATACCATTCAACATAGGCATCATTATCATATCCAAGATTGACTGAAAGACAATAAACCTCACCATCATTACAGCCGTATTTATCAAAAAATTCATTAAAAATTGGAGCAGTTTGCCGGCAAGGACCGCAATCCACAAAGAAGAAATCCAATCACACATACTTGCCTTGTGCTGTTATGGAGTACAAATTATGCACAACTCCTTCTGTATCTGTTACAGTAAAGTCATCTACGACATCACCGTTTTGGTAGTTGCCTGTTTGCGCGTTTAGGTAAACGGCAAAAAAGAGGAAAATAAAAGTAATTTTTTTCATTTTAGTTGGGTTTTTAGGATTATATTAATACGAATTTATGTATTTGTCTATTAAAAAGATAATTATCCCTAAGAAATTTTAAGTAATTATAAAAAAAAAGGCCCATCAAAATTTCAACTATTGAAATTTTGATGGGCCGGCCTTCAAATAAAGTGGCAATTAAGTTTAGGTGAAAACTACCACTTGTCTATCTGTTCCTTCAATTTCTCTTTGGTTTCACCCGTTTTCTCTTGAAGGCGACCAAGCAATTCGTCAGATTTTCCTTCGGCGTACTTTAGGTCATCATCGGTAAGGTCAGCATATTTTTGCTTCAATTTACCTTTCACTTGGTTCCATTTTCCTTTAAATTGATCTTCGTTCATAGCTTTTGATTTAAGTTAAATTAATTTTTCTTTTCAATTATAAAATTACAATGGCTTCCTTGTTATTTATAATAATGAAATATTAAAGATTCCGTAGTTTTAGTTATAACTTTGCCAATAGGTCTTAAAAACTGTTATCAAAAAAACAAACTTATGAAGCATTTCATTTTAATTGTAACCCTTTTCCCCCTTTTCACTTTCTGTGGGCAGCAAAAAGAAGATAAAAAAGAAAGCACTGAAACAGAAGTTGCTGCTGAAGCTCCACCGGCAAACTACAGCGCCACCTATTACCTGATTCGCCACGCCGAAAAGGTGCGCACAGACCCCAAAGACCAAGATCCAGGTCTGGACATAAAAGGAATGTTACGCGCCAAACGTTGGGCAGCCTATTTTGAACCCATTAAAATTGATGAAATTTACGTAACCAAATATATACGCACCAAGCAAACTATTTCATTGATAGCACAGCAAAAACAGATTTCGCCAACCCGCTACAGCCCCAATTCACTATATTCCGAGGAATTTTTAAAGAAAACCAACGGCAAAACCGTGCTAATTGTGGGCCACAGCAACACAATTCCACAGCTGGTAAACAAACTTATTGGCGAAAATAAATTTAAGGAAATGGACGATACCGATAATTCCACCCTCTTTAAAGTAACCCTAAACGGCCCCGACAAAAAAGTGGAAACCATTACAGTAGAGTAATTTACATTTCAATATTCAATATTCAATATTCAATATTCATTATATTTTTTGCGAATGGCAATTCAGAAAAACGTAAAAATTAAAAATCGTAAAGCAAAGTTTGAGTATGAAATCCTCGATACTTTCACGGCAGGCATTGTGCTGCGCGGCACCGAAATAAAAG
>DAIQBF010000286.1:0-3594 GCA_036781305.1 Lutibacter sp. | reverse complement strand
GTCCAATTGAAAGATGAAACTATATGGTTAAGTCAAAAGCAAATGAGCCATTTGTTTGATAAAGGTCGTACAACTATTACTGAGCATATTAAAAATATTTTTTTAGAAGGAGAACTCATAGAAGAACAGGTGTGTCGGGATTTCCGACACACCACTCAACACGGTGCTATAAAAGAAAAAACACAAACAAGTAATGTTCAACATTACAACTTAGACGTAATTATATCTGTAGGTTTTAGGACAAGAATTTTAGCAAAAATAATGACATTAACATTATTCAAAACACCAATAAACTTATATTAGACAGATTCTGCAATTAAATTAAAATATTTTAATTACACCAAAGGAGTTATTATTAGTTACTTCAACTTTGTTACATTTGCCTCATTACAAATAAAAAACAATGTCCGAAATAAGAAATAGTGAAAATGAAATGCTAATGGAAAAACTCTGTTCAGGAGATAAAAAGGCATTGTCACAAATCTACAATTCCTATTGGAAACCACTTTACATTTCGGCATTCAGCATCTTAAAAAACAAGGAAATTTGCGAAGATATTGTCCAGGAAGTTTTTTTGGATATTTGGAAAAACAGAGAGAAAATAAAAATAAAAATATCTATAGGCTCCTACTTATATGCCTGTACGCGATATAAAGTTTACCAACATTTTAGAAAAAACAAGAATGTAATTAAGGAAGAATTATTTGAAAATTTAAATAACAGAGTTTATCAAACTACCCCAATGACCATCCTAATGCATAAGGAGCTTTTAACACATATAGATTCAGTTATAAAATCACTTCCCAAAAAATGCAAAAAAGTATATAAGTTAAGTAGAGAAAAACAATTAAGCCATAAAGAAATTGGAGAAAAATTAAATATTTCTACAAAAACTGTTGAAAATCATATTACAAAGGCATTAAGGATAATAAGACGTTCATTAGGAGATTCAATGAGTGCAGGGCTTGTTATTTGGCTTTATCATTATCTGAATTAACAATCCTGATCACATAGTAACTTTTTTAACTTATTAAAAATTGCAATAAATGTGATTTTTTTTAAAAATACAATAGGGGATAATCCCTTTTTGATACACTTATATTATAAACCATACTAATTGTTTGAAAAATTAATGAAAAAAGAAGCATTAAATAAAGAAAAATTCCTGAAAATTATAGAAAAGTTTTTAGATAATGAATGCACTAAAGAAGAAGAGGCGCTTATAATAAACTTTTATGAAAGTTTTCAGAATGACCAAGAATGGCATGAAGAATATGGCATTGAAAAAGAGGTTAAAGAAATCATTCATTTAAGAATTTTAAACAGTATTTCTGAATCCGAATTACCTCAAAGAAAAACCAGAAAACTAAAATTAATTTGGAAATATGCTGCTGCAGCTTCCATTGCTGTTTTACTGGCAACTTCCTTGTTCTTTAATTTCAAGTATGAAACCTTGAATAAACAACCAATTTTAGTAAAAAGTAATATTGAAATTGGAACTAATAAAGCCACCTTAACCCTTGAAAATGGGGAGCAAGTACAACTGGAAAAGGGAAAAGAATATAAAACTCAAAATGCAAATAGCAACGGGGAACAATTAATTTATGCTAAAAACGCAGAGAGCAAAAAAAACACAAGTGAAGAAATTGCATACAACGTGCTAACGATTCCTAGAGGAGGCGAGTTTTTCATTCAATTGGAGGACAATACCAAGGTTTGGTTAAATGCCGATTCAAAATTAAAGTACCCTGTAAAGTTTATTGAAGGACAACCACGTAAAGTTGAAGTGCTTTATGGTGAGGCATACTTTGAAGTGTCTCCAAGCACAGAGCATAATGGGGATAAATTTCAAGTACTGTCAAAAGAACAAACAATTGAAGTGCTTGGAACAAAATTCAACTTAAAAGCATATAATAATGAAAATACAATAGAAACTGTTTTGGTTGAAGGAAAAGTTGCAGTTACAATCAACAATAAAATAAATACGATAATTCCGGATGAGCAAATTATTTATCATTTAGACAGCAAGACTATTGATATTAATACCGTAGATGCCCTGGACCATATTACATGGAAATTAGGTTTTTATAGATTCGATAATAAATCATTTGGGGAGGTTAGTAAAGTACTGGAAAGGTGGTACAATGTTGAATTTATTTTTGAAAATAAAAACTTAGAGCAATTGAAAATAAAAGGGGTTTTGGATAAGTACCAAAAGATAGATTTTATTCTCCTAACACTTAAAGAGTTAAACCAAATGTCTTATGAAATAATTGGAAATAAAATATATATTAAATAAAAAAAAAGGATGAAGTCGCTGTCTGTCAAACTAAACTTCATCCCCATAGTAGATCAATTAACTAAATTATTAATCAATCAAAAAGCAAATTTATGGAATTTAAATTTACCATTGCCATCCCTTTTAAAAAAAGGGGCTTGTTAAAAATCCTTATGAGAACATTTATTTTTTTATTTTGCACGCTGTCATTTGCACTTTCCCCAAATGATGGTCTGGGCCAAAATGCAATTATTAAGATAGAAACAGACCACGTGTTTACTGTGGATGATGTTTTTGACCTAATTGAACAACAAACAGATTACAATTTTGTATATACTGTCGGACTGTTCAACAATGCGCCAAAAGTGAATTTAAACAAAGGGAAAATTCGAACATTTGAACTCTTAGAAAAAGCTTTAAAGAATACGGAATTTACCTACGAAATTGTTCATGATGCTGAAATTTATCTTCATAAACGGGAATATTCAAATTCCAAAGATGAAAGCGTTCAGGTTCAAATAAAAATAACGGGTACTGTTTCAGATATAAATGGCAATGTGTTGCCTGGCGTAAACGTATTGGTTGGAAAAGTTGGAACCAAATTGGCTAAAGGAGTAGCTACAGACTTTGACGGAAAATTTAGTATAAATGCCGCAAAAGGAGATTATATAAGATTTTCATACGTTGGATATATTACGCAAGAATTTATTATTGATAAACAAACTGAATTTAATATCATTTTAATGGATGATGTTAGTAATTTAGAGGAGGTTGTTATAGGTTACGGTACTGTAAAACGTCGTGATCTTACAGGATCCGTTGGAACTATTAAAGCTAAAGTTTTAAATGTAACACCCACAGCTACATCTTTCGATCAATTATTAGGTGGTAAGCTATCTGGGGTGTCGGTAATGCAATCTAGTGGTGCACCTGGAGCAATGTCTGTCGTTAATATTAGGGGTCTTAGTGCTTTTCGTGGCGACAATCAACCATTATATGTAATAGACGGTGTGCCAGTTGTTACTCAAGATGTAACACCAGATAGTTTTCCTGGCGCTAATACCAATACATTTTTAGGTGCATCAAACCCTTTATTAGCAATTAACCCCAATGACATAGAAAGCATAGATGTGTTAAAAGATGCGTCTGCAGCATCTATTTATGGCTCTCGCGCAGCTAATGGAGTGATAATTGTCACCACCAAGCGCGGTAAGAAAAATCAAGAAACCCAAATAAACTTCAGCTCGTCGTTATCAACTACGACACCTGTAAATGGCTATGATTGGATGAATGCTCAACAATGGCGCGAGTATCAA
>DAIQBF010000285.1:0-3598 GCA_036781305.1 Lutibacter sp. | reverse complement strand
GTAAGTGAACATTATGCGCAACGAATGCTTGAGGTTGATTATGAGTTTACGCAAAGATTCAGGGAATCTATTATAGTTCAACTGTTTTCCTTTTTTGAAAGGTCACTTGTCAGTTCTTGTGAAATGTATTATTCAAATAAAGAAATAGATGAGCGTAATTTTGATGTGGCACCAGACAAAGCTGATTTTAATTACGCCAAAGAGTTTTTAAAGAAGAGTGCTGGAGTAAAGTTAAAAGATATTAATAATGAGTTAGACTTTTTTGCAAAGTTAAATACATTACGAAACAGAATTGTACATTGTGAAACTTGTATTTTTTCAGATGAAGAAAGAAAAATAAATGATATTAGGGCACTTTCTAAAAATCGATTTACATTGGCAGTAAAGCAAGATATAATACCTTCCTACGCTCTTTATTTCGACAAACCAAACTTTGCGTTAGAGATTATTGAAAAAATAAAATCACTTTATTACAAATTGGGACAAAATGGAATTTACTACGTATAAAAAAATTCTATATACTGGTACTTTACAAGAAGGTGACAAATAGACTTTGAGGAATTAAAAAACTCAAAGTTTAACTTCTTCAATTATTCATAAGGATGTATGTGATTAAATAGTTTGACTTATTTATGATGCTAAAATAAAAAAATCTCTTTATATTTGTTCACGTTTAAACTCTGTTCACAAATAATGAACAACAAAATAATGTGAACAAATAATGATTTTAAGATGAAACGAGCATCACAAATTTTGATACACAGAGGAATGATTAATGGCGAACAGCAGCTGTTACCAACAAAAAAATAAAATGTAAACAGATGAATGAAAAAGATATTTTAAATAACGCTTTACATAATTTGGGAAAAGTTATGCCAATAAATTGGGATTGGAAAACTATTGATAATAATAAAGATATTGGTATAGATGGTGAGCTAGAGATTTTAATAAATAATCTTAAAGTTCAATTTATCGTAAAAGTAAAAAAGGATGTGAATAATCATCAATTATTTAATATACTTAATTATAAAAATAAATTCAATAATTTTTTATTAATAGCAGCAAAATTATACCCAAAAACAAAGAAAGAACTTCGAGATAATGAAATAAATTATATAGAAGAAAATGGTAATGTGTATATAAATAAGAATAATATATTCCTGTATATTGATACAAATAAAACAATAAAAGCTCAAAAAACAAAAGGGAATAGAGCCTTTACCAAGACAGGATTAAAAGTAATATTTCACTTTTTGCTAGATCCAAAGTTAATGAATAAAACACAAAGAGAAATTGCAGAAGTAGCTAATGTAGGTTTGGGTAATATTCCTCAAATAATAAATGGATTATTAGAAACCAATCTAATATTAAAATTGAATAAGAATGAATATGTGTTTAATAATTATGAAGAATTATTAAATAAGTGGATTACAGAATTTGACCAAACGTTAAGGCCTACCATTTTCAAACAACGTTTTAGATTTCAAAATAAAAATCAAGACTGGAGAGAAGTACAATTCAATAAAGATAAAACAGTATGGGGTGGCGAACCTGCGGGAGATCTATTAACCAATTATTTGAGACCAGAGAAATTCACTTTATATACAACAGAAACAACAAAAGATTTAATGTTAAATTACAGATTATTACCTGATGATGATGGAGAAATATGGGTATATGATATGTTTTGGAATACCAATTTTAATGATAAAACAGCACCAAAGCAATTAGTATATGCAGATTTAATGATTACAGAGGATAAAAGATGTAAAGAAACCGCAAAATTGATTTTTAATGAATATATCCAACCAAACATATAAAGAACTTGCTATTCCATACTTTAAAGAAGTCTTTGATTGTATTGATGAAGTGATGGTAAAACTTAATGTGCCTTATTATCTAATAGGAGCAAGTGCAGTAGCTCTTGAGCTATTAAAAGATGGAATCAAGCCAAGCAGAGGGACAAAGGACATAGATTTTGCAATAATGATTTCTTCAATACAAGAATTTGAAACAATAGCTGAAGAACTAATAAAACATGGTTTTATTAATGTAAAGGATTCATCTTGGAGATTTTATAACAATAACTATAATATTGTAATAGATCTTTTACCTTTTGGCGAAATTGAGGAGGAGTTTACAGTTAATTTTAACGAAAGATATACGGATTTACACGTTTTAGGTTTTTCTGAAGTATTGCAAGATTCTGTAAGAGTTGAAATAGAAGAAAAATCTGTTAAAATACCCTCATTAGAAGGAATGATTGTTTTAAAACTGATAGCCTGGAGTGATAGACCAGAAGTACGAAATAGTGATTTATATGATATTTTGAAAATTGTAGAACATTTTTTTGACATAAATTTTGATGAAATAGTAGAACATCACTATGATACTTTTTCTGAAGAAGGAGATTTAGATCAATTTAAAATAGCGGCAAGAGTATTGGGTAGAAAAGCAAGTAAATTTTTGAGTATTTCCGAGGCAATAAATGAAAGAATCTTAAAAACAATTAACGACAATGTTGCTAATGTTGAAAATTCAGCAATTGCGAAACAATGGGTTAGAGGTAAAGATTGGGATTTAGAATACGCAGTTGAAATTTTGGATGCGTTAAAATTAGGTTTAATTGAGAAATCATCTTAAATAATCAGGCAGTATCATTTCAATGGCACCAAATTCAAGCGCAGGATTTAGATAGTTTGTCCTAAAGTTTTTTCTGTCGGACAAGCCAATTTTATCTTGAATTTCTTGTCGGCTCATTTCATTATTTATCACTTTTACCAAACCATAACTTGGGGGGTGATTGTTTTAGATGCAGGAAAACTCATTCGTAAAAAGTTGCTAATTTTGAAGATAACTCTAAAATTCTACTATAATTATTAGGATCAACTGCTAATATATTAGTTAGCTCCTCTCTAATCTTTTTTTCATCCATTTCATCTAGATTTAATTCTCTTTTTTAATTTTTACTCAAACTTAATAAGAGCGTTTTGTACCAATAAAAAAATGCTTCTGGGTTGTTCTTTTTTAACTTATTTAATTTATTATAAAATTCACCTTCAAGTAACCAATCTTTTACTTCTAAAGGTGTTTTATATCTTTCAATTATTCCTTTAAAATTACCTTTAATTAATGCTGTTAGGTATGCTACTTTTGCAGCAGCTGATATTGCTTCTTCTATAGAAAATTTTGAAATTGTAAAATTGGTAAAGTTTCTTATGCCCAATTGCAAGTGTTTAAATTCTTCTGATTCAGCATTTCTTTCCGCTAAAATATAACAAGAATTCCAAGTATCGTTTAACACCTCCTCAGCTCCAATTTTTAATTTTCTGAAACCAATTTCTTCTTGTACTACTTTACTATAACTCCTTTTAGCTATTTCTAAATTCACAATAATATCAAACAAAAATGCAATATCATACAATTGCTTAATAATTTCTACCGGTCGGTTTTTAGCATACAATATACCTGTAGTTTTTGGGGCAAAAGCTGTTAATTTATCTCCTAAAATTGCATCAAAAGTTGGCATTTCAACTGTTTGTATATCACCTGAAGTGAGTAACCAATCATGTACTATTGGAAGGTTCATTAATTCCGG
>DAIQBF010000284.1:0-3623 GCA_036781305.1 Lutibacter sp. | reverse complement strand
CAGGTATGATTATGGGTGTTGGCTCGGTCACAGATGCCGCTGCCGCATCGCGGTTCATGGCCCTAGGCGCGAATTTTATTGTAACGCCAGTTTTAAGGGAAGACATTGCCATTGCTTGCAACAGAAGAAAAGTATTGTGGTCACCCGGTTGCGGAACCTTAACCGAAATTGCAAGGGCAGAAGAGCTTGGATGTGAAATTGTCAAATTATTTCCCGGAGATATTTACGGGCCAAATTTTGTGAAAGGTATAAAAGGGCCTCAACCATGGACCAGCATTATGCCAACCGGAGGCGTGTCACCAACAAAGGAAAATTTGGAAGGTTGGTTTAAAGCTGGTGTAACTTGTGTTGGTATGGGCTCACAATTGATCAGTAAAAATGCCAACGGAACATTTGATTTGGAAAAAATTGAGAAGCTTGTAAAGGAATCTCTTGAAATAATTAAAAAATTAAGAAACTAAATTTAACCAATTGGGTGCAATTATATAAGGTTAAAAAAAGAATAATTAGATATTGGTTAACAAGTTGTATTCTAGAAAATGAATTCAAAAACATATCAATATTAAATTTACCGACAAATTATTTAAGCTTTTACAAACATAACTTAAGAGGAATTTTCAGAATATTCAGGGATCAACATAAATGTTGTGAATGAATATTTACAAAAAGTATCATAAAATTTGATGAGGTTTATTCGAATTTAATGATTTAAAATTCGTATTTTTATATTTAGACAGAAAGTCAAATTTAAACAAAGTAAATCAAACGGCAGGTCAACAAATCGGTCAACAAAAACATCAAGGAGTAGGGGATCCCCAATAAACACAGGGTTTTCGTCGGGGGTTCGAATCCCTTCCTCTCTGCGAATACAATCACAAAAAGTAACAAAACCCTATAAACGCTATGTTTATGGGGTTTTTTCATTTCTGCAAATACCATATAAAACCATTAAAAAGGGATGAGTAAATGTTTAATCTCATTGGTTTTGATCAAGGTTCTGCTGATAAGAGAAAGTAAGGTTAAACATTCACGAACACCGCCAAAAAAAATAAAAAATGGGTGAGTAACTGCGAAGCACATCACGAACACCGCCAAAAAAAATAAAAAATGGGTGAGTAACTGTTTAATCCTGTAAGTTTTAATCAAGATTCAGTTGATAAAAGAAAGTAAAAAACCCACCTCAAAATTGCCATGAAATGAGCTTCTGCATTTAAAATTCTTTTTTAGAAATGTTATTTCTCAATTGATTTAAAAAATGAATGATATGCACAATTTCAAAAAGTGATGTTAATATCGACTTTAAGTGTAACAATTTCGGCTTTCAATAGACTATTAACAGAGATCAATTAAATTTATAAATTAAAAAAAATGAAAAAAATTATTTTATCCTTAATTGTGGGTATTATGCTAATTCCTTCAAGCGTAAAAGCCGACGAAGGAATGTGGTTTTTAATGTTCATAGAGCGTTTAAACCATCGCGACATGCAAAAAATGGGCTTGCAACTCACCGCTGAAGAAATCTATAGTATTAATAACCACAGTTTGAAAGACGCTATCGTTCAGTTCAACGGAGGTTGTACTGCTGAAGTGATCTCAAAAGACGGATTGGTATTAACTAACCACCACTGTGGATATAATGCAATTGCAGAGCTATCTACATCAGAAAATAACCTTTTGAAGAATGGGTTTTGGGCACAAAACAGAAAGGAAGAAATTAAACCTTCCAAACTATATGTCCGTTTCTTTGTCCGTATGGATGATGTTTCAAAACGTATTTTATCAAAAGTAAATGATAAAATGACGGAAGCAGAAAGAGAAAAAGCAGTAAATCAAGAAACAGCTTTAATTGAAAAAGAAAATAATGAAGGCGGAAAATATACTGTTTCTGTACGCCCTTTTTTCCAAGGAAATGAATATTACTATTTTGTTTACCAAGATTATAAAGACGTTCGTTTTGTGGGTGCACCTCCGGAAAATTTGGGAAAATTTGGCGGAGATACAGACAACTGGGAATGGCCGCGTCATACTGCCGATTTCTCTATGTTCAGAATTTACGCAGATGCCAATGGGAATCCAGCAGATTATTCTCAAAACAATGTTCCATTACAGCCAAAACACTATTTACCAGTTAGTTTAGGTGGTGTGAAAGAAGGAGATTTTGCAATGATTTTAGGTTATCCTGGAAGAACCAACCGTTGGATGCCAGCGGGTGGAATTGAGCAAAATGTAAAGTTTGCCTATCCTGCTTGGGTTGAAGGAGCCAAAACAGGTATGGATCAAATGAAAAAATACATGGTTCAAAGTGATGATTTGAATCTTATGTATGCTTCAAAATTTGCCGGAACAGCAAATTATTGGAAAAACCGTCAGGGAATGATTGATGCCTTAACCAAATTCGGAACTGCAAAATCAAAAGCAGATCAAGAAAAAAAGTTTAATAAATGGGCCAATAAAAATGAAAATAAAGCAAAATACGGAAACGTAATCAGCAATATTAATAAGTACTATGCTTTAACAAACGAAAAAACACGTCACGATAATTATTTGCAACAATTGTTCAGAACTTCTGCTTTTGGAACCATTGGCAGATCTTTAGGGAAACAATTGGATAATTACCTTAAAGCTGATGCTGCAAAACGCGCTGAAATGGCGCCATCAATTACCGAAATGGCTGATGGTATGTTCAAAAAACTTTACCTTCCGGCCGAAAAAGATCTTTTAGCTGCCCAATTGAAATTGTATGCAACAAAATCTAAAGGATATGCGATTGCTCCGGAAGTAGAAAAAATTGGTGCTGCAAACAACTACGATTACTCCAAATATGTAAATGCTGCTTTTGATTTAAGTATCCTAACTTCAAAAGAAAGAGTTGTTGCGTTTTTAGACTTACCAAGTGAAGCGATACTGGAAAATGATCCATTGTATGTGTTATCTAATGACATGGTGTCTCATTTCATGACAAAATCAGATGAGATCGTAAATGCTCAAAATGATTTTGAATCTTCTTTTCGTCTGTTGGTGGAAGGGTTCCGTGAATCAAAAATTGGAACGATCAAATATCCGGATGCCAACTCTACTTTGCGTTTAACCTACGGAAAAGTGCGCGCGTTACCAGCTGACAAACGTAATGATGCAAAAATAAACAACTATACTACCATGGACGGTATGGTCAAAAAATACAAAAAAGGAGATCAGGAATTCGATTTGCCAACGCGTTTAATCGACATGAATAAAGAGCGAAACTATGGTCGTTTTGAAGATAAAGATGGTTCTATGCACGTTAATTTCTTGACTGATAATGATATTACAGGCGGTAACTCAGGTTCACCGGTATTAAATGGAAAAGGAGAATTAATTGGTTTGGCATTTGACGGTAACATTGAAGCGATGGCTGGTGATGTAATCTTCGATCCAAAATTGCAAAGAACAATCAATGTTGATATTCGTTATGTGTTATGGGTAATTGAGAATTTCTCAGGCGCTAAACATATCGTTGACGAAATGACTTTGGTGAATTAATTTTTGAATTTTTGAATTTAAAAAACCGTTCCGGAAGGAGCGGTTTTTTTTATGAGTTTCATTTCACCATTTTTGATGAATGAGTACAGCGCTTAAAAATAATC
>DAIQBF010000283.1:0-3632 GCA_036781305.1 Lutibacter sp. | reverse complement strand
AGAGAATAGAGAATAGAGAATAGAGAATAGAGAATAGAGAATAGAGAATAGAGAAAGTAGAAAGTAGAAAAAATCTTTAGACTTTTGACTTTTTTCTATCCCCAACCCCTACCACGGCAGGCAAGCTTTCCAGCGGAAAGGGAGTTTGTTCTTTTCAAATAAACGCATCAACAAATAAACAACCAAAAAAGCCGCAAAATTTGCGGCTTTTCATTTGGGGTTTTCTTGGGATTTATTTTGAAACCTTTAAAACATCGGCAATGATTTTTTCCAAATCATGTTTTGGCATGGCTCCCTGTGCCATTTGCGGTGCTTCATCTTTAGGAACAAACAACATAGAAGGAATGCTTCTGATGCCAAATGCGGCGGCCAATTCCTGCTCAACCTCAGTATCCACTTTATAAATGTTTAATTTTTCTTTATACTCATTGCTTAATTCTTCTAAAACCGGCGCCACCATTTTGCAGGGACCGCACCAATCTGCATAAAAATCGATAATACAAGGAACATCTCCTTCAAATTTCCAATCTTTATTTTTTTCGAAATTAAAAACTTTTTCTAAAAAAGTTTCTTTGGTCAATAATTCTGTCATCTTTTAAATTTTAATATGAATTGTTCAGCAATCTTTATGCCACTCTATTAGACTGCAAAGGACTTCATTTCTTACAAAATTAGGGTAACATAAGTTACAGTTGTAATTAATTTTATACTTTAACGACTTATATAACTATAACTTAATAAAACTTATTTATTATGAATACAAAATTAATCATGGCGCTCCGATTGCTTTTAGGGCTTATTTTATTGGTAATGGGAAGCAATAAATTCTTTCATTTTTTGCCAATGTCGCCTATGGAAGGACCTCCCGCAGATTTTATGGGGGCATTATTTGCAACTGGTTATATGTTTCCGCTTATTGCAATTACGGAAATTGTTGCCGGTGTTCTTTTATTGATTCATAAATGGACTGGCCTTGCCTTGATTTTCGCTTCAATTATGTCGGTAAACATCATTTTATTTCATTTGGCCCTTAATCCAGAAGGGATTGCTCTTGGGGCTGTGGTCGCAATTTCAACTATCGTTTTAATTTATGCCAACTGGAAAAAATTTAAAACATTGTTTTAATCTTTAAAAATTCAAAATAACAAAAAGACATATTCAATTGGATATGTCTTTTTTTGATTAATTTTGTTTCTCATCAAAAAATTCAACCTAAATGAAACCACTTCTTATAGTAACTATGATGGGCATTTTTATCATTTCCTGCAAAAATTCTAAATCTCAAAAAAACGATATGACCTTGAAATATCCCGTAACAAAAAAAGTTGATACTGTCACAAATTATTTCGGAACAGAGGTTAAAGATCCATATCGCTGGCTGGAAGATGATAAATCAGATGAAACCGCAGCTTGGGTTATTGCCCAAAATAAAGTGACTTTTGACTATTTGTCTAAAATTCCTTACCGCGAAGCATTAAAAAATCGCTTGGAAAAAATCTGGAATTACGAAAAAATTGGCGCACCTTTTAAAGAAGGCAATTATCGCTATTTTTATAAAAACAACGGCTTGCAAAATCAGTATGTGCTGTATCGCCAAAAAAATGAGGAAACGCCCGAAGTTTTTTTAGACCCAAATACTTTTTCTGAAGACGGAACCACTTCATTGGGCGAACTTTCTTTTTCAAAAGACGGAAATATGGTGGCTTATTCTATTTCTGAAGGCGGATCGGACTGGCGGAAAATTATTGTGATGGATGCCATTTCAAAAGAAATTAAAGAAGATACCATTATAGATGTAAAATTTAGCGGCATTTCATGGAAAGAAAATGAAGGATTTTATTATTCAAGTTATGAAAAACCCAAGGGAAGTGAACTTTCTGCAAAAACCGACCAACACCGTTTATTTTACCACAAATTGGAAACTTCACAAAAAAACGATGCTATTGTTTTTGGCGACAAACAAAAACGCAGGTATATTACAGGAACAGTAACCGAAGACGGAAAATATTTACTGATACAAGCTTCTGTGTCAACCTCTGGAAATGAATTGTATCTCAAAGATTTATCAAAACAAAATAGCCCAATTGTCACTATTCTGAATAATTTCGGTTCAGAAACTACGCTGCTGGACAACCAAGAAGAAACTTTGTTTTTTGTTACCAATTTAAACGCGCCAAACAAGCGCGTTGTTAAAGTCAGCGCCAAAAATCCGATTCCACAAAATTGGGTTGACGTGATTCCCGAAACCAAAAATGTGTTGTCGCCTTCAACAGCCGGCGGATATATTTTTGCCGAATATATGGTTGATGCCGTTTCGCAAGTAAAACAATACGATTACGACGGAGAATTAATTCGCGAAATCGAATTGCCGGGTGTTGGAACCTCCGGTGGATTTAGCGATAAAAAAGAGGCAACCGTTATTTATTATTCTTTTTCAAATTATATCACTCCGGGATCTATTTATTCCTTTGAACCTTCAACAGGGATTTCAAAATTATACAACAAGCCCGCCATCGATTTTAATCCGGAGAATTTCGAAACAAAACAAGTTTTTTACAATTCAAAAGACGGCACTAAAATTCCGATGATTATTTCCTATAAAAAAGGAATTCAACTAGACGGTAAAAATCCCACTATTTTATATGGTTATGGCGGATTTAACATCAGTGTGACCCCAAGTTTCAGCATTCCCAATGCTGTTTGGATGGAACAAGGCGGAATTTACGCAGTTCCAAATATTAGAGGCGGCGGTGAATATGGAGAAGCTTGGCACAATGCAGGCACAAAAATGCAAAAGCAAAATGTTTTCGATGATTTTATTGCGGCTGCTGAATATTTAATTGAAAACAATTATACTTCTTCAAATTATTTGGCAATTAGCGGACGCTCGAACGGCGGCTTGTTGGTGGGTGCTGTGATGACCCAAAGACCAGATTTAATGAAAGTGGCTTTACCGGGAGTTGGCGTTATGGACATGCTGCGCTATCATACGTTTACCGCAGGCGCAGGCTGGGCTTACGATTATGGCACTGCTGAAGATTCAAAAGAAATGTTCGACTATTTAAAGGGCTATTCGCCCGTTCACAACGTAAAAACTGGCGTTGAATACCCTGCAACTTTAATCACAACAGGTGATCACGATGATAGGGTGGTGCCGGCGCATTCGTTTAAATTTGCCGCTGAATTACAAGAAAAACAAACCGGAACAAACCCAACATTAATCCGCATAGAAACCAATGCCGGACACGGCGCAGGAACACCCGTTTCAAAAATCATTGAACAATATGCCGATATTTTTGGATTTACCTTATACAATATGGGTTTTAAGGAATTGCCAAACCCTTTGTAATGTTGCGTGAACGGACAGGTCGCCCCCGCTGGTGCGAGCGTCCCGCTCGTACCCAATAACATTAGTAACCTGATTTTTTTGGAAAGCCATACACAATTGTAAATAAAGAAAATAAAAAATCCCTAAAATTACTTGCAGTCACGAGCGGGACGCTCGCGCTAGCGGAGATCTTGAATGGTAGGTTTTGAATGTTGAACTATGTGTCATTTTGAATGAAGCGCAGCGGTTCCCTCGCTGGTGCGAGCGTCCCGCTCGTACCCTCCTTCCGCATTACACAATAACA
>DAIQBF010000282.1:0-3652 GCA_036781305.1 Lutibacter sp. | reverse complement strand
TTTAACATACGACGGGTTACATCTTAATAAAAACGGTTATTTGTTTTGGGCAAAAATTATAAGAAAACATGTTAACTGACTTGATTACGAAGTAAAAACAATCTATTTTAATCCTTAAGTATTCGTTTTTTTCTTTTTTAAAATTTGTTGTCATTCCGGCAACGGCAGAAACCAGCACGCGCTTGGAAAAACTGTGGCAATTTGCTTATTTATAGTAAGATTGCCTGCCTACCAAACAGGTAGGCCACATTTTATTTGAAAAAAGTAAAATTTGCAATGACGTTTGCCTCGCATCCGTCTTTGCGAGGGCGGTACAACCGAAGCAATCTCATGAATAATACTAAGAAATTTATTTTTAGTTCTAAAGTTACAGCCTGCCTGGCCGGCAGGCAGACAGGCAGGCTTCCTTTCAGTCGCAATGACGTTTTTTTAAAAATATGGCTTTCTATAGTTTGTGTTTATCCTAATATAGAATTCATATTATCAATTTAGACCGTTTT
The DNA here is from genome assembly GCA_036781305.1 of Lutibacter sp. GTDB lineage: Bacteria > Bacteroidota > Bacteroidia > Flavobacteriales > Flavobacteriaceae > Lutibacter. The sequence continues at coordinate 3,152 of DAIQBF010000282.1, read as the reverse complement.
TTTGCTAAAAATTAAGCTAAAAATGTAGCCAAAAGTAAAACAGGAAACTACACCAAAAAATGAATACATTAAAAAACTAATTTCTGTAAACACACTTACGTACCATATTACAAGAGCGCTTGCCAATAACCCTAACAGTGTTCCCTTGGCATTGGCTTTTTTGGTAAGCATTCCCAAAAGGAACATCCCGCCTAAACCTCCTGTAAAAAGCCCTAAAAATCGATAGAACTGATCCCAAAGCGATTTAATGTTAGAACCAGCCATCCAAAGGGCCAACAATAAACCAAGAACTCCTGTTATAATAGTTGCCAACCTTGCAATTCGCAACAATTTCATATCAGATACATGAGGCCTAAAATGTGAATGAAAATCGTTACAATATGCGGTAGATACAGAGTTTAAACTACTGCTAATACTCGACATGGCAGCAGAAAAAATACCGGCCACCAACAATCCCGAAACCCCTACAGGCAATTCTCTAACAATATACCAGGGAAAAATTGAGTCATTATTGGATATGGCAGGTGAAAGTGCGTTAGGCATTTCAGTATAAAATATAAATAAAAGTGTACCTATGCCAAAAAAGATAATAGTGGCTGGCAAAGTAAGTATTGCATTGGTGTAGAGCGTTTTTTGGGAATCTTTTACGCTAGAGCTTGTTAAATAGCGTTGTACTATGGTTTGGTCTGTGCCTTGGGTAACCATTGCAGAAGCGAGCCCTCCCAAAAAGACTACCCAAAAGGTTGATGCCGTAAAGTTAAATTCCATATTAGTAATATTGAATTTATCCTTTTCTGAAGCGTAGGATATCATATCCACAAAAGAGGTTTCTGTATGTAACATAATCCACACAACGGCCAAAACACTTCCTCCAAGAAGGATAATTACTTGCAATACATCGGTCCAAACTACCGCTTCTATACCTCCAAAAGTAGTATATAATATACATAGAACTCCCATTATAAGAATACTGATATCTACCGGAATACCTGTTACAATTGATATTGCCAAAGATGGTAACAGCAATACGATCCCTATTCTTCCCAACTGAAATAAAATAAAAGACAGACTTCCAAAGGCACGTGCAGTATAGTTGAATCTATCCTCAAGGTACTCATAGGCTGTTTTAATTTTTAGTTTATTGAAAAAAGGAATAAAAACCAATGCTATTAATGGTGTTATTAAGATTGCTGTTATATTTAGAAAAAAGAAAGACCAATCGGTTATGAAAGCTTTGGCAGGAATTGCCATAAAGGTTATGGCACTTAACAGGGTTCCAAAAACACTTAAACCTGAAGCCCACCATGGGATGCGGCCACCACCGGTAAAATAATCTTCAGTAGATTTCTGTTTGCGCGCAAAATAAAGACCTATTAATACAGATATTGACAGATACAATGCAAGGACACTATAATTTAAAATTCCAAAAGGATGTGATGCATCGGCGATTTTGAAGTTTTGCACCATTGAAGTGCGAATACCGGGTGACACCTCTCCAGAAACAATCGTAAAATCATCCTTGTTTTTAAATGCAAGCGCTGTTACCGGAATTGCAGTTTTAAGACTGCTATAAACAAACCACTTTTCGGTAATGGTGTTAAAACCCAAAATATCCTTTGAAAAGCCAGCGTGATTGTTTAAAATATTATTTCTTCTGGCCTTCAAAGCGTTCACTAAAGTATCGTTTTGAACAGTGTCCAATTGCAAGGAAATATTTTCCAACTCATCAAAAAGCACCTCATCACTGCCGCCATATACCATAATATGCATTGAGCCCATAGTCTCCGCAGAAGCTCCCATCAATACCCTTGGCTTGCCCTTTATCGTTAGATCGCCTTCGTCTTTCCAGGTTTGTTTTTTAAAATCGTAGGACAAATAATTGGTCAGGGCTTGTGATTTTTGCCCAGCAACTTGATTTCTTCCGCCAATAACAAATAATTTTTTATTGGTAGATGTTTCTTGAACTGCCGTACAATGAACAGCTCTAGGAAGCCCTGGGAAATCGGTTAATTTTTCCCATTTCTGTATGTCCTTTAGGTTTAATCTATAAAATGAATTTGTGCTATTCTTAGAATTTTTACCACCTACCACATACACAAAATCCTCGAACACAACTGCAGATGTATAGGCCAATGGTTCGGGCAATACGGGGTACTCTGAGATTTCCACATCTTTAGTGGTTGGATTATAAGCCAAAAGCAAAACTTTATCGCTGGTATATTCTTCATTGTCACCTCCTATACACAAAATTCCGCGCTCTGTTGATACAGAAGCCGAATATGCAAGAGGGAAAGGCAATTCTTTATTTGATAACCGCCAATTGTTATTTTCAAGAATATAAATGTTTTTGCTCCAAACTTTTTTTCCGCCTTCCCAAGGGAGATCATTAGGAAAGTTTGCGCCTCCTGCGGCCAAAACAACTTCATTGTGCACCCCGCCTAACATACCCGCATAACCAAGAGAACTATCAACCCCTTTTTCAGCCGGCAAATTGGGTAAGTTCACAATGTCTAATTTACTGACTACCTCCTGGCCAAAGGATTGAATAAAAGTTAAAACTGCAAGCCCTAATATTATTGTGTTCTGAATTTTCTTCATATTAGAAAAATTGTTTGTTTATAAGTAATTTTTTGAAACCGTTATGCCAAGTATTTATTTGTTTGAAAAGTTGATGTATTCAATAACAAAAGAGGTTTATCGAGAATGCTAAAAAAAAGTACAGTTTGTCTTGACATCATTGCTTTGAAAATATTTTTTGAACGTTTTAAAGTTGTTATTACCTTCTTATTATGCGGTGTCAGTTAACACAATTAATGAAATAAAATTATCTCATTAGGTTGCCAGCCATTATAATTGCGCTAATATAGTTAATTTTTTTAATGTATTATGTATAACATATATGATTTAATAAAAATCAGCAACTCAACTAAATTTATTTAAAATTAGGGATTTCATTTAAAAGATTAAAACTGAAAATTCATTCACTTAACATACATTTAATACAAAGGAGACTTAGGCTTTACAGTTAAAATAACATTAAAAAAAACAAAAGACTGTAAATCAAAATATGTTTTATGTTGTACATAATGCCAGTATTTTTATCTTTGCAATAAACACAATTAAATATGCCTAAACAAATAACCAATATTTAT
>DAIQBF010000281.1:0-3665 GCA_036781305.1 Lutibacter sp. | reverse complement strand
TGCATATTCCCAAAAGACGTACAGTGTATCACTGGAAGAAGCGAACGCTCCGGGCGCAGACTTTTACATGAAATCAGAACCCACTTTGGCAAAGATTCCCGTCAATTTGTAACTTCAGAGGAATTTTCTGAATATTCAGGGATCAACATAAATGTTGTGAATGAATATTTACAAAAAGTATCATAAGATTTGATTTTAAATAACTTGTTATTGAACGCATTAAGATTTTATCATTATTGTTAAATATTAAATGATCTAAGATTTAATTTGCTTTATATTAGAATATTTACTTAATTGCAATCGATTTCATAATATTATTGAAATTAACTAAAAATGACCATTAAAGAAATAGCAAAAGAGGTAGGCATGTCACCTGCAAGTGTTTCAAGAGCTTTAAATGATTATCCTTACACAAGTGAGAAAACCAAAGCTTTAGTAAATGAAGCAGCAAAAAGGTTAGGGTATAGGCATAATGCCCTTGCGGCTGGGTTAAGAAATAACAAATCAAACATCATTGGTCTAATTGTGCCCCGAATATCCATGAGATTCCAGGGAGAAATTATAACTGCTATTCAAAATAAACTTCAAGAATTTGGTTATAATGTTATTGTTTGTCAATCCAACGAATCACCTGCGTTAGAAAAGAAATTAGTGGAATTACTCTATAGCTCAAGAGTTGAAGGTTTAATTGTGTCAAGTAGTATTCATACAGTAGATTTTGCACATTTTAAAGAGACGTTGAAGGATAAGATTCCCTTAGTGTTTTATGATAGAATCCCAACTCATTTCCAAGCTCATAAAGTGGGAGGGAATGACTATCAAGGTGCATTTGACGCGACTTCTCATTTAATTGAACAAGGGTGTAAACATATTGCTCACATAGGTGGACCATTAACCTGCTCTCTTTATAATGATCGTTTTAATGGATATAAAGATGCATTAATTAAGGCGAAACTTGAAGTTGACATGAATAATGTGTTTTTTCAGGAATTAACTTGGAAAAATGCAATTGAAACTTGTAAATCTATTTTTAAGAAAGACCCAAGCTTAAACCCAGATGGAATATTTTTAAGTAATGATACTACCGCTCTTGCCGTTATAAATTTTGCTAAGGAGAATAAAATTTCTGTTCCGCAAGACCTTAAGGTTGTTGGTTATTCAAACGATGACAGAGTGAACATATCTCAACCGTCACTAAGCTCGGTTGAGCAATTTCCTCATGAAATGGGAGAGCAAGCTGCTACATTAATGATGGATTTAATAAAAAAGAAATTGAATCCCAACAATAGTTTTATTTATTTAACCACACCGGTTGAATTAAAGAAAAGAGAATCAAGCGGTTGTTTTAAGTAATTAAGATCTATTTCTAAAATTTATTATTTAAAATAAAAATAAATTACATCTAAAAATAATTAAAGTTTGTAATTTAAAAAAATTAAATGTATCTATGCAATAATATATTTTTTGAAATTTTCTGCAAACGATTGCAGTAATAAATTGAATACACATTTCACATTTATATAATTTAATAAATTATTAATCATTATGAAAAACCAAACATTTCCAAAATTTTTTTACGTATTGCTTATTTTTTTAGGCATTACGAACAGCTCATTATTTGCCAATGCCACAAATGATGAAAAAAAACCTCTTGTGGTTGAGATTTCAGGTAAGGTAACTGACAATAATGGAGAGCCTCTTCCTGGGGCAACAGTTCTTATTAAAGGAACCAGTAAGGGAACTACGACAGATTTTAATGGTTATTATAAAATCGATGCGCCTATTGGTGCTACTTTAGCTTTCAGATATCTTGGTTACAATTCAATAGAAATCCTTATAGGAAATCAAACAGAAATTAATGTTGTGTTAATTGGAAATAATGAGTCTTTAGAGGAAGTGGTTGTGGTAGGTTATGGTAGACAAAAGAAAAGTGACATTACTGGTGCAGTATCTTCTGTGTCAAAGGATAGAATTAATGATGCAACAATCACCGATCCAATTCAACTTATTCAAGGAGCCGTAGCGGGGTTAAATGTTTCTGCAACTGCTGCTGGATCGAATCCGGAAAGTGGTGGCGTATTATTAGTTCGTGGCCGTAATTCAATTAGTGCAAATAATGAACCTCTTATTGTGTTGGATGGTGTGCCATATAGTGGTAATATATCTGAAATTAATTCACAGGACATTGCGAGTATTGAAGTTCTAAAAGATGCCTCGTCAACTGCAATTTATGGGTCAAGAGCTTCTAATGGAGTTATTCTTATTCAAACAAAAAGTGGTGAGGAAGGTAAAGTCACGGTAAGATATGATGGTTTTTATTCAGTTCAAACCGTTGCTAATTTTCCTGATTTAATGAATGGAGATGAATATGTTTTATACAAAGAGGGAACAGATCCTTTAGACACTGATGCCAATATTACAGAGGCAGAACTTGCAGTTTATGAATCTGGATCATATAAATCTTGGACATGGAAAGATCTAATTATAAAAAGAGGACTTAGTCAACAGCATAATTTATCTGTTTCAGGAGGTTCGCAAAAAACATCATATAGGGTAAGTTTTTCTTATTTGGGAACTGAAGGAATTGTAATTAACGACCAATATAAAAGAGGAAATACAAGAATAAATGTAACTTCTAAAGTATCAGACTGGCTTACTGTTGGCTCTAACACGATGTTGGGATATGCTGATAATAGTGGGGCAGCTCCTTCATTTGTAGATTTATTTAATAAATCTCCTTTGGCAGTACCTTTCAATGAAGATGGGTCCATAAATATTACGCCAATTGCAGATGATGATAGAAAAATAAACCCTATCGAAACATCACTTTATGATGATTTAAATAAAAAGTATACAGTATCTTCAAATAATTATTTAAATATTGAAATTCCATTTGTAAAAGGACTTTCTTATAGATTTAATACAGGCGTTCAGTATCAGTCAACCGAGAAAAACTGGTATAGAGGATTAAATACGGGTAAAAGTTTTAAAGTAGGTGGAGAAGCTGAAATAAACAAAGGTGATAGATATTCTTATGTCCTTGAAAATATTGTTTCTTATCAAAGGGATTTTGGTAAACATAATGTATTTCTTACAGGAGTTTATAGTATTGAAGAAAATGAAACTAAGAATTCTAAAATAGAAGCATCTGGTTTTGCAAATGATTTTCTTTCTTATTATGGAATTCCGCAAGCAACAAACCAAACGCCTTCGTTCTTTTATGCGAAGACTGATTTAATATCTCAAATGTTTAGAGCAAATTATTCATATGATAGTAGGTATTTATTTACTGCTACAGTTAGACGTGATGGATTTTCCGGATTTGGTGCAAATAATAAGTTTGGGACATTTCCTTCAATTGCAATTGGTTGGAATATTAGCAATGAAAATTTCTTTTCTAATGCAAAAGGATTTATTAATTTACTTAAATTACGTGGGTCATACGGATTAAGCGGAAATCAAGCGATTAATCCATATCAAACGATTTCACAACTTAGCGGTGAAGATTATATTGACGGTACAACTACTGCACCAGGTTTTGTACCTTCAAGTTTGGGTACCCCAGGTTTGGGCTGGGAAACTACTCGCTCGCTTAATGTTGGTATAGATTTTGGTTTGTTAAAATCAAGAATTTCAGGAGAAATAAATTTGTACCGCAATAACAC
>DAIQBF010000280.1:0-3682 GCA_036781305.1 Lutibacter sp. | reverse complement strand
AGATCTAATTTCATAACAAAAATACCCAAAGAACAAGTAACCAAAATATTTAATCCTGAAAAAAGAAAGTCAAAAAGGCGATTTTTATTTGAGAATAACCTAGTAAGGCCTTTACAAATAATCCAATTAATTGAACATTGTTGTAAGCAGAGAGCATTTACAAATATTTACAAGCATTCTTCTATTCATACTCATTCAAATTATCCAGCATTAGAGGACTTTAGGAAAAAACGAGGAAAAATACTTTCATCGGAATATACTGACCCAATTACCAGACTTGCAATTTATTTAACCTGTCTTATGATTTATGACATTTCTGAAATAGACACAAATGCCAAAAACAAACTAAATGAGCTATCGGAAGGAATGAGAAATTTTATTGTCGGAATGAGTAAAAGTATTAAAGAAACAGAAATATAGGCAGTTGCAAACACTTGTTGTCGTTGCACAAGCATTTAAAAAGATTAAAATTATTAAGGTTTCCTATAAATTTTGCATTTGATTGATTATAAATTATGTGGTTTATAAATAATTTTATGATTTTTTATAGAAAAAAATATCATGTATGTTATACATTTGTACAAAGAATTAAAGACAGGACAGGTGAATCTGAACAGCTTAGGCAGGATTACAAAGTCTGAACAGTCTTATTATAAAAAGGCTTACATTATGTAAGTCTTTTTTTTGTAACAATATTCCGGAGTAAGCTGCCCCCTCCAAGAACACTAAAATTATAGGTGTTTTTTTAAGTATTTTTATCTGCCATTCCGGCGAATGCTGACCCCCTAAAATATAAAAGAGCGTTAAAGGTAAGTTTTTCTCTAGGTGATGCCATTTTAAATTTGTTTCTATTTATTTGTTCTAATATATTGCACGTTAATTGTGTCAACATGTTGTATGTTAATTATGCTAGCGTGTTGTACGTTAATTATGCTAGTGTGTAAATGAACTAAAAAGACAATTAATTTATGCTCTATTTTGTTCATTTAAAAAATTGAATTTTTAAACTAAATTGTTTTCAGCTCGTTGATAAACATTCAATTTACCCATGTTTTTATTGCGTTCAGATAACAATGCTCTATTACTATAGCCAATCTAAAACTTAAGAAAATCCAATTAATATGTATTCTGTAAGTTCTCTGTTCTTTCCTCGTGAAAAATTCCAGAATATATCGGGTTTAGAGCCGATATATCACATAAACAAATCTTAAAAAACTACTTTTAACTTACTGATTCACTATTTTTCAGCTCGTTTTCTTCCTTATTTTTGTTTAAAACAAGCTTTAAAGCATTCATATCATCGCTAACCTTTCGCTCAATTACTTTGGCATAAATTTGCGTTGTGGCAATTTTGTTATGGCCTAATAGCTTTGACACTGTTTCAATTGGCACTCCATTTGTTAGTGTGATTGTTGTCGCAAATGTGTGACGTGCCATATGAAAAGTAAGGTTCTTTTTAATACCGCATACATCCGCAATTTCTTTTAAATAACTGTTTAGCTTTTGGTTTGAAAGTGTTGGGAATAAGGTACCTGATACTTCAGCTCTTATATTATTTTTGTACTTATCTATAAGTTGCTGCGCTTTGTCCAAAATTGGAACTTTTACCGGAGTATTTGTTTTTTGCCTTTTGGTAATTATCCATTGGCCACCATCTATGCCCATTAATATATTGTCTTTTGAAAGCTGCATAACATCTACATACGCGATACCCGTATAGCAACTAAAAATGAAAAGGTCTTTCACTAAATTCAGCCTTTCAATGTCTGTTGTATAATTTTCAATACTTTCAAGTTCAGTTTGCGATAAAAACTCTCGCTCTCTTTTATCAAATACTGGTTTGAATTTTACGAAAGGGTCCTTCTCAATCCATTCCATCAAACAGGCCATATTTATCATTTTTCGAAGTCTCTGAATATGCTTCATCGTTGTATTATTGCCAATTTTTCGATGATGATCAATGGGTCTATAAGAAATCAGAAAGTTTTCAAAATCCATCACAAAGGCATAATTGAGGTCTTTTAAATAGATATCGGAAACTTTTAATTCCTTTTCAAGAAAAAGTGACAAATATCCCTGACTGGTTTTATAATGCCGCATAGTATCTCTATGCAGTTTATTTACCATTTTAGTATTGTGATAATCAATCAAATTCTGCAGCGTATAATATTTTTGGTCTTCCCCCAAAAACCTTGATTTAATTAACTCAGCTGTTATCAATTTATCCTGAATATTTAAATCCTGATACGCTTTGAATAATTTCACCTTTACGTGGTCAATATATTTATTTATTATACGGGCATTTTCACTATTTCCTTTTACCCGGGATTTAGCAATGTCCCAAGTATCAATTTCAATTTTACGCTTTAAACTTATGTTTACGCGTTTTTGGTTTACAGTTATTCGCGCAAAGAGTTCTGCTTCGTTATTTTTAGCACGCGATGCGTTAATCCAAATTAGGATTGAAAAGGTGGATGATGTTCTCATAGTTGTCGTCTTTTTAAGTTAAACTTAGTTTAAGACGAAAGTCAAATCAACTATAATTTTGTCGAGGAGTCGGAATATGTTCAAATTTGTTGACCGATCTGTGAACCAACTATTGAAATTTTATGTCCGATTTAGAACGTATTTTATGAAATCACAATTTGCAAAATCATTAATAATGACAGGCTCTCCCACGTTTTTTTTGATCTTAACGGTCAACAAAATTTGTGTATGCATTTTGTTGACCGATTTGTGAACCTAATATATGATTTATTATCATATAATTTGAATGTCTCAAAAATATAAATCCCAGTAAAACATAGGGTTTGCTTGGATTTAGTTCATTTTGATCGGTACTCTAGTGACCCCGGTAGGATTCAAACCTACAACCGCTGGAGCCGAAATCCAGTGCGCTATTCAGTTGCGCCACGAGGCCTTTATTTATTTTTTATCCCAATAACTCTTTCACTGCTGTGGAAATTGATTTTCCATCGGTTTTTCCAGCCAATTGTTTTGAAGCTTCCGCCATCACATTTCCCATATCTTTCATCGAAGTGGCACCCACCGATTCAATAATTTTAGCCACGGCATTTTTCACGTCCTCTTCACTCATTTGCACTGGTAAAAATTGTGAGATCACTTCCACTTGGGCCAATTCAGGTTCGGCCAAATCATTTCTGCCCTGATCTTTATATATCGCTGCGCTGTCTTTTCTTTGTTTTACCAATTTTTGAAGCAATTTTATTTCATCATCTTCAGTAAGTTCACTTGAAGCAGCGCTTTTTGTTTGAATCAACAACAATTCAGACTTAATGGCCCTTAACGATTCTAACGCAACTTTGTCTTTAGTTTTCATCGCCTCTTTCATTTTATCCATTATCTTTTCCTGTAAACCCATATTCGTCTAATTTTATTGGGCAAAGATAAAAAAAAAGAACTCGAAAATCTTCATTATTACAAGAAGATTTTCGAGTTAAAAACCTAGAAACAAAATTCAGGTTTTTGTCTTTGGGCTACTTTTTAATCTACATTGTCATGTAAAAAAGAATTGTTTGAGCGAAATTGAATCGTATCAGCATCATCGGTTTCCAAGGTTGTTCTGGATTGATAAAAATCTGATGAATGCGAGGTTTGATCTAATTCAACACCCATTCTTTTATAGGCTGGCTCTTTTTCAATTTCATCAATATTCTTATTC
>DAIQBF010000279.1:0-3698 GCA_036781305.1 Lutibacter sp. | reverse complement strand
ACACCAGCGAATCTTGGATTGCTGCAATTATATTTGTAATGAATATTATAAAGTTGTCCAAGGATTATTCATTTACCTTTTTTTATTGGCTATTTTTAAATGAATTTTATCCCTATAACTTTGATAGACCAAAATCAAACTTAATAAATTTTAAACTTTAAAAAACTTTTTTCAGCAAGCTCCAATTAAATGTTTAAAATTTGTATTAAAAATTTGAATTATTTTTAAATCAGATTAGGAAGAAGAATTAAGCATAACCTTAGTTACGGTTATTTTTTATGACGACAAATGAGTTATAAAGAAACAAATTTTATGCGACACTTGAATGCTTAAATGGTATTAAATCTCTTTTAGGTCGGCAGCGTTTATCCAGCCGACTTTCCCATCAGCCAGTTTAATTTTTTTCCAATTGGAAAGTTCATCCAAAATATAAACTTTGGTTCCCTCGTGGAGTTCAAAAACGGTTTCACCATCTAAAGAAGGTGAATTTTTAATGTCGCTTTTTTGCTCGAAAATAATGGCACTTCTCGTTTTTTGAGTGGTTTTATAATTGCTGAATGCAAAAGTTACCGTGATGACCATCACAAAAACAGTAAGGAAAGTGCTGTTGAAATAAAATATTTTCTGTTTGGGGGAAGATGAAAAATAATACAGCAAAAATAAAATCGCCGATAAAAATGAGGCTATCACGGCCAATATCGCCCAATTATCAAAGGTTAACTTTTGAATTACATTTGAGGAAAATCGCTGTAAAAATGTTTTTGGCAAGTCTTCAATAACATCAATGGTCATCCGCTTTGCGAAAGCCAAATTATTTAAAGCATCTTCGTGAATTGGATTTATTTTCAACGCTTTCTCATAGTAATAGATAGAAGGCGCCACTTTGTTTAATTTATAATAACTGTTACCCAAATTAAAAAACAAATCATCCGATTCCATTCCTTGTTTTTCAATGTTCAAATACAGTTGAATGGCATTGGAATATTGTCCGTTTTTATAAAAATCATTCGCCTTTGAAAACAATTCATCCGGAGTTTGCGCAAAAGAAATGTACCCAAAAAATAATACCATTATAAAAATAAATCTCCCCTTCATATTACAGCTGTTTATCGATTTCGGTTAATATTTCTACGGTTTTTTCATACTCATTCTTCATCATAACATCTGTTGTTGGTGTGTAACGCGCAAAATCGCAATCGTTTAAAACGGTTATTAATTCTTTAATGGTATTGGCGTCAACCCCTTTGTTTTGCAATAATTCCACAATCTTTTCTTTAGAAATTTCAGAAGTTTCGATCTGAAGTTTTGCTTTTAAAAAATTATGAAGTGCTTTTTCTAAAGCTACATAAAATGCTTCTTTTTTGCCAAGTTGCTTTTTAGCTTCCGACAAATATTTACGAGCCAGTTTATTGGCATTTCTAATTTTATTTCCAAAAACATCCCCGGCGCGTTTTGCGCGTTTTTTTCCAATAAGTATCCCAACTGGAATCACTAAAAACGGCAACAACAGCAATAAATAAAATTCAACAGAATGCAAAAAATCCTTTTTTATAGTGGGTTTCAGCGTTGTTTCCAGCGCTATAAATCTAAAATTATTTCCGCTTGCAACTACATTTTTTTTAAATGTGCCGGCAGTGTCACTGGTGGATGAAGGCAATTCCTTCCCTTCTGTAACCTCCACAAAAACAGCTTTTGCCGTGATGGTATTGTATTTTTCCTCTTTAGGGTTAAAGTAAGAGAAAGATACTTCCGGAATTTTATATTTTCCCTTAAACTGTGGCACCACCGTGTAGGCATCTGAAATAGATCCCCGCAAACCGCTTAAAGAAGTGGTAACTTCTTCCTTATGTTCGGGTGTATAGGCTTCTAGTTCGGTCGGCGTAATTATTTTGGGGATTTCAAATAATTTTAAATTGCCGCTACCTTTTACTTCAACCTTTATTTGGGTAGCTTCATTTGCCTTTAGCACATTCTTATCGGCCAAAACATTAAATTCAAATTCCCCTACCGCGCCAGAAAAATCTACTGGTTTCCCTAATTCAGGCAAAGCTTTTACCCTAACAGTCTTAACATCCGATTCCGTTGAATAGCTAATATTTCTGGTAATCATGTTCCCAAAAAAATCTCCTCTTCCGGTTGGAATTCCGACTGAAAAGTCCATTTTTATGGGCTCAACGATTAAATTTCCAGCTTTTTGAGGGATTAGCACCGCTCTTTTAAGCACAATATATCTGTAATCTTCCCCATTGTATTTCCCATTTTGCACGTTAATATCCGTCACTTCAATATCTTGATTCCAAAAGCCGTTGTACTGTGGAGATTCACTAACGCGCCAATCATTCACGCTTATATTTTCACTTACAAATAATTTATAAACCACATAAATTCCTTCACCCACATACGGATTTAAATTAGACACTTCCGCAACCAAATGTATGTTTTGCTGTGCAATATATTCAGGATTATTAGGGTCTTTTTGGATTTCTATTGCTTTTGACACCGTTAATTTAATGGCATTTGACTTAACAATTTCATTGTTATATTCTATGGAAGCCGGCTCGATGATAAACTCACCTTCATTTTTTGGTTCAAGAATATAGATATACACTTGAGAATAACTTACTTTTCCATTAATCCAAGATTGGCTCACTGATGAACTTGGGCCTCCCACAACTTTAAAATCGGCAAACGAAGGCGGCTTAAAATTATCTGCCCCTTGCTTGTCAACCGAAAACTCAATTCTAAATCGTTGATTTACCCCTAAATTAGTTTTACTCACAGAAGTTTTAAACTCCACCTGAGCCAAAAGCACTTGTGAGGCAAACACTAAAATAGTAAATATGTAAAACTTTGCACACTTCATTTTCTACCAGTCTTTTTCCTGTTTAATCTTTTGGCCTTTTGTTTTTTGGGCGTTTATTTTTTTCTGTGTTTTATTGTCTTCATTATTCATCGCCTCCAGCAATTGCTTCATTTGTTCGGGTGACAACTGATTTGGTCTTGGTTTTTGATCTTGCTGGTTATCTTTATCATTTTTCTGATCGCCTTTATTATCTTCTTTATCTTTTCCTTTGTCCTGATCTTTATCTTTCTCGTTCTTTTTATCTTTGTCTCCTCCTTCTTTATCTTTATCTTTTTGATTTTTATCTTTCTTATCGTCCTTCTTATCTTTATCGTCTTTCTTATCCTTATTTTGTTGATTTTTCAATAATTTCTGGGCCATTGCCAAATTATAACGCGTCTCATTATCTTTTGAATTATTGCGCATCGAATTTTTATAGGCATCCACAGCTTTATCATATTGCTTTTCTTTCATAAAAGCATTCCCTATGTTGTGAAAGGTTTCTGCTTTGCTCATTTTGTTTGGCGCTATTTTTTCAGCCAAATCATATTGAAACACGGCCTCTTTATTTTGGTTTTTCTGGTAGATGGCATTTCCTAAATTATAAGATGCTTTCGCATAATTTGGGTTTTTATCCAAGGCCTTTTTATAGGCTATTTCTGCCTCCTCAAATTTTAATTCATTGTAAAGTTTGTTTCCTTCTCTCACATCTTCCCTTGCCTCGCGTTCCAAAGCTTTTGAATCTTTTTGCTGAGAAAACATCAAAGATGTAACACCTAAAAATAATATGATGATGCTATTTTTCATCTGTTTAATTTTTATTTTTTATTGGTACAGCTGCTGTTCGCCATTAATC
>DAIQBF010000278.1:0-3699 GCA_036781305.1 Lutibacter sp. | reverse complement strand
ATAAGAAACACCTTGTTTTTTCCAGGCAGCAAGTGATTCCCCCTTTGGTAAATGAGCGTCAAAATCGGAAACTCCGGCCCAAGTAATCAATTTGGTTATTTTATTGTTTTCTGAAGCCTTGATTGTAACAATTCCGCCACCTCGTGAATGTCCGATTAAGGTAATATCTTCAGAATCAATTTCATTTTTAAAATTGGGATTGGTGGTTATCCAATCAATTATGTTTTCCAAATCGTCGAGTTCTTTTATAAAATTATTGTTTCCAAAAGCTTCCAGATCCGGGAAATCGATTGGATTTTCCGAAGTTCCTCCATTGTGTGAAAAATTAAATTTCACAAAAAACAGGTTGTTTTCGGCAAATGCTTCTGCCGCTAAATTCCATGCGCCCCAATCTTTATAGCCTTTGTAGCCGTGACAAAATATAACGATAGGTTTTTTGGTCTTGTTTTTTAAATAAAAAACATCCGTTACAATGGGTTTGTTGTGAACATTGCTTTTCACAATTATATTTAAGATTTTTTGCATTTGTTAATTTTTTAAAAGGGTAAATTTTGATTTTGTTTAAAAGGAATTTCCAGATTCAAAATTTCAAAGATAATTCGTTTTAATTCAATTAAATATTGATTGATATTTTCCTGGGAAATAAAACTGTCATTTCCACCTCTTTTTTCTGAAAAATTCATTTTCAGAAAACCGCTGTTCAAGTTTTTGAATGAGATGATTCCTGCTTCAAAAGGTTGTGACAAACATTCTTTGTTTTCTTCTGAAAACATAAAACTATAAAGCATTACCTGCAGTGCTTTGGTATATTTATAGTCTTCATCCAAAACACTAAAATCTGTTATTTTTAAATCTTTGGCTTCCACTTTTCCGGTTTTGTAATCTATAATCCGGATAACGCCATCCAATTCATCAATTCTATCTGCAAATCCTTTTAATTTTATGGGGAAATCAACACCTTCTATCCTTATTTCAGCGGACAAGTTCATTTCTAAAGCAGTAATTTTCAATTTTTTATTTTGATTGAGTACCTGCAATTCCTGATTCAAAAATCGTTTGATGTGATTTCTGCACACTTCAAAAATGAGTTTGTTTTTTCCCGTTTCTATATTGCCCTTTTCATAGAGTTTTTCAAAATATTTTACAAGCAAAGTTTCGGTATTTTTTTGCATTTCGATAATATTTTTCTTGCTTAAATATTTCTCAATAAAGGGTTTATATAATTCTTCAAGTACTTTATGAATTACGGAACCCATTGTGTTTGCGGCTATGGTTTCTTCCACTTCATCTTCTTCATAAATTCCCAAAATTCGTTGCTCATAAAAACGAATTGGATCATAAATATAAGTTGCAAGCGCTGATGGCGAAATTCCTTTTGTAAAAACAGCCTGCAGTTTTTGCATAATTTCAGGTGTTTTTTCAATTTTAAAAATCGGAAAATCTAGATACTGAACTTTTGGGCTGATGGTAGTTTTTGCAATAGCTGGATTGTTGATTTCAAGTTGGGTTAAAAATCGGCTTTTTTCACCTGCGCCATAGCCATCCGATTCGGTATTGTAAATTAAATAAATATTTTTTGCCCTTTGCAGCAAGCGCTGAAAATGATAGGAGAAAACAGCATCTTTTTCCTGAAATGTCGGCAATCCGAAATATTTTTTTACATCAAAAGGTATAAAGGAAAAATCGTTTTTCCCTCCAGGCAAAATTCCTTCATTTACGGAAGTAATAATGACTGTTTCAAAATCCAAAACCCTGGTTTCAAGCATTCCCATGAGTTGCAAACCCTGCAATGGTTCTCCTTGAAAAGACAGTTTTTCTGTCCGCAGAATTTGGGTATAAAATAAAGTCAGTGATTTTAAATCGGTAATGTGCTTATAGGTTAAATTTAAGGTTTCCAATTGCTGAAAAATTGTAAAAAAGCGATACAAATACTCCTTTTCAACGCCTTCTGCATGATTTTTAAGTTCCCTGATTAAATCAATGCATTGCTTGATAACCTTATTTATGGATGTTGAAAAATAAAATAATGAAAAGATGGTTGAAAGTTGCGCAACTTCATTAGTCGAAATATATTTCTTTAATAGCTCAACCGATAAAAAGATGCTGTTTTTACTCTTAATTTCAGCAATTAACTTTTGAAGTATTCCGCCGTTTAATTTATTTAAAAAAGGATTGTTTAAAACACTTAAAACATCTTTGTAATAAAATAGATTTTCGGTTTCCTTATTAAATTTATACTGGTTTAAATGGAGTTTAAAAATGGCGTCAAACAAGCTTGCCAAAGGAATATCCTTTAACGGATAACCCATGGTAATATTAATGTTTTCTACATTGTTTGGAAGTGAATTTAATGTTAAAGTCAATAAATTTTCATCGGCCAACACCAGGGCTGTTTTGCTAAAATTCTCTATTTTAGCCAAAAGTTCACCAGCATATTTAATTTGTGTGGTATTTTTCGGAGCTCCTATTAAATTTATATTTTGAGTAATTGATGCCGTTTCACTGTCCCATAAAAACGGATTCTTTTGATAATATGCCCATTCTTTTTTATATTTTCTTAAAAAAACACCAGCTTCGTTTGAATTGTTAAAAAATGATTCATTTGCATCCCAATAAACAGTAGCTAAATTGTTGTTTAACAATTCCTGAAAAATATTTTCTTCGGCTTTGTTTAGCGCATTGAATCCAACAAAAATAATGTGGTTATTTCTGTTGTTATTCATATAAAACGCTAAATTATTTGTGGCTTCTTTATAAATTAAGCCTTGATAGCCAAATTTGTTGCTTTTCAACTTTTCATAAAGTGCTTCATATAAAACAGATAAATATTCAAAAAACTGAAGATAGTTTATTGCCAATTGGCTGGGCTTTTTATCTTGAAACCATTCGTCTAGCTTTTTTACATCCCTCAAATTAGAGAAAAAACGAGTTGAATTCACCAAATAACTGTCTATTTCATTGAAATCATGCAAGGCAATTGTGGCCCATTGAGAAAAAGCATCAAAGGACTCTCTATTTTCTTTTGGAATATTTTGCTGATAAATGGTGTAAAATTCAAACAATAGTTGCGTGGCATCGATGAGATTGATATCTGCCAATTCCTGAATGTAATTTTCAATGCTTTCAATTTTTGGCAAAAAGGCGGCACTTTGCGATTTTTCTATAATTTCTTCTTTTAAAAACACGCAAGATCTTTGGCTTGGAAGTATAAATACTAAATTATTAAAACTTTTATGTTTGATAAGTACATCGTCAATAACCCTTGAAATAAATGATTTCATCTGTTTATATTTTATTTTTTATTGGTACAGATGCTGTTCGCTATTAATCATTCTACTGTGTATCAAAATTTGTTGTGCTCGTTTCATCTGTTTATATTTTATTTTTTATTGGTACAGATGCTGTTCGCTATTAATCATTCTACTGTGTATCAAAATTTGTTGTGCTCGTTTCATATATTTTCATAGGTATTTGAATTGTATTTTGAAATGCTCATTTCTTCTAATTTTTTTATTCCCATAAAAATATAAAAGCCATTTCAATTGAGACGGCTTTTGTATGACTATTTTGATAATTTAAATTTTGAACTTTTTGACTTTTTTAATTTTCTAAAAAATAGTTAAGGTATTCAACAATAATAATCAAAAAAAAAATCGCCTAAAAAATTAATTTCAGGCGATTTCCAATTTTATAAATCGA
>DAIQBF010000277.1:0-3707 GCA_036781305.1 Lutibacter sp. | reverse complement strand
TGAAAACCTAAGGTTTTCATCAAACTAAAATAAACTTTCTTCCGTTGAATACCTCGACGGCTCTGCCTCGAGGATTATTTATTAAAGGATTTTATTTTTTGTGAAATCCTTTTTTTTCTACTTTGCATTGTCAATAGTAATTTATGGCAAAAAATTGTATGCGATTATACGATTTTGCTTACTGCCAATTGGCAACCAATCCCCTGCAAAAGGATTTTAACGCCAAAGCAAGAAATTAGAGGATTTCAGCTTCCTCCCAAAGTATATTGGCGAATTGGATGCCGAGGGATTTTTAAAAATTGCCGATTACAAGAAAATTGATAAAGTCAATGAAAAATTAGGCCAATGGAAACAGTAAAGGTCTTTGGGCCGACCTCAGAAATTTGGAGTGCGGAAAATAATTTACTCACTCCCACCCTAAAAATTAATCTAAAATTATTTTAGAAAAACACAGTCATTTGCGGGCAAAAATCCATAAAAATTAATTTTAACGAATGCAACATCTTTACTTGTAAATTCGCTTTAATTTTTATACTTTGCAAATACACTTTTCAACCCAAATAAAATGCCAAAAGAAATTACGCGCTTATTCGATTTTGCCTATCACCAACTCGAAAAATACAATTTAGAGAACGCCCTTACCACAAAATATAATGGAAAATGGGTTTCAACTTCAACCCAGGAATATATCGACAAAGCCAATGCAATTAGTAGAGGTTTGTTGAGATTGGGCGTAAAACCCGGCGATAAAATAGCCGTGATTACCTCTGCCAACAGAACAGAATGGAATATTTTAGATATTGGAATTATGCAATTGGGAGCCATCAGCATTCCTATTTACCCAACAATTTCAAAAGAAGAATATGAATATATTTTTAATCATTCAGAAGCCATTTACTGTTTTTTATCAGATATAGTTCTTTATGAAAAAGCCATTTCAGCCAAAAAAAATGTACCTCATTTAAAAGAAATCTATTCTTTTGAAAAAATTGAAGGCTGCAAAAATTGGGAAGAAATATTGGCGCTTGGAAACGACGAAAGCAACCAGCCTGAAGTTGAAGTGGCAAAAGATACCGTGAAATCAGGAGATTTGGCAACCATCATTTACACTTCGGGAACCACCGGAAAGCCAAAAGGCGTTATGCTTTCCCACAACAACATTGTCAGCAATGTATTGGACAGTTATCCCAGATTGCCATTGATTTTGGGCAGCACACGAACCTTGAGTTTTTTGCCGGTATGTCACGTATTTGAGCGTATGTTGCATTACTTATACCAATACTCGGGAACTCCCATTTATTTTGCTGAATCCATTGAAAAACTTGGAGAAAACATTAAAGAAATCAACCCTAGTTTGATGTCGGTTGTACCGCGTTTACTGGAAAAAATATATGATGGCATTATCGCAAAAGGTTCCGAATTAAAAGGATTAAAACGAATTTTGTTCTTTTGGGCAGTTGAACTGGGTTTAAAATATGAGCCTTATCGAAAGAATGGTGCGTGGTATGAACTGCAATTGGCCATTGCCAACAAATTGATATTCGTAAAATGGCGCGAAGCCTTGGGCGGAAATTTATCCGTCATGGTTTCAGGAAGTGCTGCTTTGCAACCTCGTTTGGCCAGAATATTTTCTGCGGCAAAAATGCAAGTTATGGAAGGTTACGGATTGACAGAAACCTCACCGGTAGTTTCCGTTAATATGTATAAAGGGAATTTATTTAAAATTGGGACTGTAGGAAAACCCATTGACAATGTGGAAGTTAAAATTGCAGAAGACGGTGAAATATTGATAAAAGGGCCAAATGTGATGCTTGGTTATTATAAAGACCCGGAAAAAACAGCAAGTGTTATGACTGGAGATTATTTTCATACTGGAGACAAAGGTGAAATTGATACAGATGGATTTCTTAGAATAACCGGACGCAAAAAAGAAATTTTCAAGACATCCGGAGGAAAATACATTGTTCCTGCATTGCTTGAAAATCAGATGAAACAATCTCGCTTTATCGAGCAAATTTTAGTTATTGGTGAAGGACAAAAAATGCCTGCAGCCCTTATTCAGCCTAATTTTGAATTTTTACGTGAATGGGCAAAACGAAAAGGAGAACCCGTTTTAGAAAATAATACCGATTTAATTAAAAATCCGCGTATTGTTAAACGCATTCAAAAAGAAATCGATAAAGGGAACAAAAATTTCGGCAAATGGGAAACCATCAAGCGATTTGAACTAACACCTGAAGTTTGGGGAATTGACAATGGACTGTTAACACCAACAATGAAACCAAAACGAGATATCATTATTTCAAAATACAAACACTTGTATAATAAAATATATGAGATTAAGGATTAAAATAATTTAAGATTTTTGATTTGCGATTTAGGAATTTTTTAATCCTTCAATCTTTTAATTTTTCAATATTTTAACAAGATAATATCTTACTTTTACCATCCAAATAAAAAAATAATTCATGGAACATTTTGTAGTATCAGCCCGTAAATACAGGCCTCAAACTTTTGAGGATGTGATTGGGCAACAGGCAATTACAAACACGCTTGAAAATGCTATAAAAAATAATCATTTGGCTCAGGCATTGTTGTTTACGGGTCCGAGAGGCGTTGGAAAAACAACCTGTGCGCGGATTTTGGCAAAAAAAATAAATCAGGCAAGTGGTGAATACCTTGATGAAGATTTTGCTTTTAACATTTTTGAATTGGATGCCGCTTCAAACAATTCGGTTGATGACATTCGGAATTTAAACGACCAAGTTCGCATTCCGCCCCAAACCGGGAAATACAAAGTGTATATTATTGATGAGGTTCACATGCTTTCATCGGCTGCTTTTAATGCATTTTTAAAAACATTGGAAGAGCCGCCAGCGCACGCCATTTTTATTTTGGCAACCACCGAAAAACATAAAATAATTCCGACCATACTTTCACGCTGCCAAATATTTGATTTCAAGCGTATTGGTGTTTTAGACACAAAAAAATATTTAGAAAAAATAGCCATTCAGGAAAATATTGAGGCAGAAGATGATGCTTTGCACATTATTGCCCAAAAAGCTGATGGCGCTTTACGTGATGCACTTTCCATTTTTGACCGCGTGGTAAGTTTCTCCGGAAAAGAATTGACCCGCAAAGCTGTTACAGAAAACTTAAATGTACTTGATTACGATGAATATTTTAAAACAACTGATTTGTTGCTTGAAAATAACATTCCGGAAGTTTTGGTACATTTCAATGCTATTTTGTCAAAAGGCTTTGACGGAAATCACTTTATTACCGGGTTGGCTTCCCATTTTAGGGATTTGATGGTGAGCAAAGATAAAATTACCGTTGCATTGCTGGAAGTTGGAGACAATGCCAAAAAGAAATATTTAATTCAGGCTGAAAAATGTGATTTGAAATTTTTATTGCAGGGAATTGAATTGGCAAACGACTGTGATTTAAAATACAAAACCAGTAAAAATCAGCGCTTGCTGGTTGAACTTACCTTAATGCAACTGGCCTCTGTCACTTTTGATGGAAAAAAAAAAAACAATAAGCCCTTTATAATTTCTGCGGTGGTTTTTAGATCAAAAATCGCAAAAAGAAGCATTGCGAAGTTTGTTGTAAAAGAAGAAATTAAAATTGCTGTCAAAAATTAAATTCCAGAAATAAAAAAAGAGCTTAAAAAGATAGAATTCAAAAAATTCAAAAGAAGAAAT
>DAIQBF010000276.1:0-3719 GCA_036781305.1 Lutibacter sp. | reverse complement strand
AAATTTTATTGATTGATAATGGTCTAGAATTTAACAACGACTTTTTTTTTTCAATTTCAGCTCCCGAAAAAATCAACGTTTTAAGTATTGGAAATCCAGCCGAATTTTTACAAAAAATTTATACAGTTCATGAATTTAATTTCACAACTTCCCCACTTTCCACTTTAAATTACAACAAAATTCAAAATCAGCATTTGATCATTTTGAATGAATTGGTTGACATTCCTTCTGAATTGTTGCGCAATTTAATTGAGTTTTCAGAAAACGGCGGAAGTTTAGTTGCAATTCCTTCAAGAAATTCAAACATAGATTCCTATAACCGCCTTTTAAATGCATTTCAGGCAGGAAATATAAGTGCAAAAATTGAGAACGAACATCAAATTACTTCGATTAATTATGAGCATCCCTTAGTAGAAGATGTTTTTGAAAAGAAAGTGACCAATTTTCAATACCCGAAAACAGCCTTGCATTACCAAAATAATTCCAGAAACAGTTCCGCCATTCTTAAATTCGACAATAACAGCCCGTTTATTTCTTCCACAAAAACCAAAAACGGCACATTTTATTGGATTTCATCACCTTTAAATAAAGAAACCTCAAATTTTACGCAATCGCCTTTGGTGGTGCCTATTTTTTATAATTTCGCAATAAATAGCCTAAAAACCGGACAACTTTATTATACAATTTCGCCAGAAAACAACATTGAAATCAAAACTTCCATAGGAAAAGACGAGGTGCTGAAAATCTCAAACGAAACCAATGCATTTATTCCGCTTCAAAAAATATCCCCAAATAAAGTAGAACTAACCTTGTCGGATCTCATTTTAGAAAATGGATTTTATGATGTTTCTAGCAATAATAAAATCCTGAAAACCATCGCATTAAATTACAATAGAGAAGAAAGTGAAGCCAATTACGCCGATTTAAAATCATTGGTTGGTGATGCTGAAAACGTGACTTTTTACGTATCAATTGACAATCTTTTTAATGAAATTGGCAATCAACAAAAAATCAATTGGCTTTTTAAATGGTTTTTAGCATTTTCTGTGCTATTTTTGCTCTTTGAAATGCTGTTATTAAAATATTTCAAAATATGAATTTACTTCTAAAGTCTGCTACCATTATCGACAATTCAAGTCCGTTTCACCTTCAAATTAAAGACCTCCTCATTGAAAACGGCACCATTACAAAAATTGGGGAAAAACTAAAAAACACTAAAAATTATAAAGAAATTGAATTTGACAACCTGCATATTTCGCAAGGCTGGTTCGATTCGAGCGTGTGCTTTGGGGAACCTGGATTTGAAGAAAGGGAAACCATTGAAAACGGACTAATAACGGCTTCCATAAGTGGTTTTACGGCCGTTGCTGTGAATCCGAATACGTATCCCGCCACCGACAATAAATCCGCCATACAGTTTCTAAAAAATAAAGCTTCCAATTCAGCCACCGCTCTTTATCCGATAGGAAACCTGACCAAAGGCGGAAAAAGCGAGGACATTGCGGAATTGTATGATATGCAAAACGCTGGTGCCATTGCTTTTGGCGACTACAACAAAGCCATTTCAAATGCCAATCTTTTGAAAATAGGTTTGCAATACGCACAAAATTTTGATGCGCTAATATTAAGTTTTCCTCAGGATAATCCAACTGCTGGCATTGGCTTGGTGAATGAGGAAATAAACAGCACAAAACTCGGTTTAAAAGGAATTCCCGCTTTGTCTGAAGAATTGCAAATTGTACGCGATTTATTTTTGCTTGAATATACCGGAGGAAAATTACACATTCCAACAATTTCAACGGCAAAATCGGTTGAACTTATTAAAGAGGCCAAAAAGAAGAAATTAAATGTGACATGCAGTGTTGCTGCGCATCATCTGGTCTTAACCGATGACGAGTTGAAAACTTTTAATTCAAATACAAAAGTACTGCCGCCTTTAAGAACTTTAAAAGACCTAAAAGCACTTATTAAAGGCATAAAAGAAGGCGTTATTGATATGGTAACCAGCGATCACAATCCCATTGATATAGAACATAAAAAAGTGGAGTACAACCATGCGAAATTCGGGACTATCGGACTCGAAAGTTTGTTTGGTGCCTTAAATAAAACAATTGGGTTGGAAACATTAATTGATTGTTTAACCACCAAACCGAGAGAAAGATTTAGTGTTCCAACTTACTCAATTGCAGAAGGTCAACAAGCAAATATCACCCTTTTTAATCCTAATTTTGACTATATTTTTAAAGAAAACAACATCTTATCCACTTCCAAAAATGCCATTTTTATGAATAAAAATTTAAATGGGAAAGTCTATGGCATTATTTCGAATAATAAAATGGTGGCCCTCGAAGAGAGGATAGAGCGTTAAAAAAATGTATGGTATATATTTTTAGTGATAAGGCCAGCTGGCGCGTTGGGGTTTTATAAAAGTTAAAAGTAAAGACAGGTCACGACCTGTCCGTACAAAAAGTTGAAAGCTTGCCTGCCGAGGCAGGGACTGGGGATAGGATAATTAACAATCATAAACTAAAACATAATTATGGAAAATTTTACTGTAAAAGAAGGAAAAACAATGGCTATTATCAGCTACATCACTTGGATCGGAACGCTAATTGCCTTTGTGATGAACAATGAAAAACACAATTCATTTGCCGCTTTTCACATTCGTCAAATGATAGGGTGGTCACTTTTTTCAATAGGAAACGGGATTGTCAGCAGATACGCGGGCATGCAAGTTTTCGGAATTATCATGTTGGGGCTGTTTGTCCTGTGGATTATCGGGTTTATAGGCGCAATTAAGGGCGAAGAAAAGAAAATGCCATTGGTGGGCGATTTATTTCAAGATTGGTTTAAAGGAATTGGTTAACCTAATTTTTAAGATTACTTTTGAAGTTGCGCCGGTAAGCGCGACTTTTATATTTATATTATGGAGAAATTATCATTGCAATACCTTGTCAGAGTACCAAAAATAATAACAGAAAACACTTCATTGCTCATTTTACTGCACGGTTATGGCAGCAATGAAGAAGATTTATTTTCATTTGCAGGCGAACTGCCTGAAGATTTGATTATTGTGAGCGCAAGAGCACCACAAGCATTGGGATTTGGCAGTTATTCCTGGTACACCATCCATTTCGACAATTCAAAAGGAAAATTTTCTGATCTTCCAGAGGCGATTAAAGCCAGAGAAACCATTGCTGTTTTTATTGATGAAGTACAGGAAAAATATGACATTTCACCAGAAAAAACATTTCTTCTTGGTTTTAGTCAGGGCACCATCCTCAGTTACGCCGTAGCCTTAAATTATCCTGAAAAAGCGCAAAAAATAATTGCCCTTAGCGGCTACGTCAATAGCGAGTTATTGCCAGATTCCTTGGACTCAAAAGACTACTCCAAACTGGATTTCTATATTTCTCACGGAAGTGTGGATCAAGTTATTCCGGTTAAATGGGCCAATAAAGTGCCCAAACTTTTGGATCAATTAAATATTAAATACAGTTATAGGGAATTTCCTGTTGGCCATGGCGTTTCACCCAAGAATTTCTACGAATTCAGCAAATGGATTGAAGAGAGGATGTAGTCTTGGTTGTTGGTTGTTGGTTGTTGGTTGTTGGTTGTTAGTTGTTGGTTGTTGGTCTTTTTTCTATATTCTATTTTCTACTCAAACTTTTAATCCTATCCCCAACCCTTTCCAAAGGAAAGGGAGTTTGATTTTGAAA
>DAIQBF010000275.1:0-3789 GCA_036781305.1 Lutibacter sp. | reverse complement strand
TGTTTTATTTTTGTAATTCAATTCTGTTAATTTATGGTTTTATCACTTATTTGGATAAAAGTCAAAAAAGAAATATTCAGGACGAAACTTTGGTGCTTCCAGAAAGAACGAATTATAAAAAGCTGTTTTTAAAAGGATTTTTGCTTAATTTCATCAACGTTGGCGTGTTGGCTTTTTGGCTGGGATTGCTTTTAATTGTGGGCTCTAACCTGCAAATGAATCCCGCTAAAATATTTAATTACTTTGCCCTGATCATTCTTAGCTATTTAATTACTGATGTCGGCAAAATATTATTGGCGAAACAATTAATAAAAAAATTAACGCCGGCAGTAACTTACAAAATAAAACGCGCTATGGGCATTATGTTGATGATTTTCGGCCTTGTTTTAATCATAAAGGGACTAATCCCAAACGAAAAACTATATTTTAAAAACGGTATCGAAAAATCGGAATTGCTTTTTAAAAAATAATTGCCGCCTTATCCAAAATCTTCTTTCCAATTAAACGGTGATTTCTGATAATTATCATTATATCAAGTTTTTAAGTTTTGTACTTTTGAGTGTAAATCTCTTATATTCATTCCTAATTTATGCCCGTTTCCAACTTCAACATAAAAGGCCTAACCCAAAAAGAAGTGCTGATTTCAAGAGAAAAATATGGCGCAAACAAACTGGAATATAAAAAGGAAAATCCATTTATAAATGCCTTTATAAGTTTGGTAAAAGAACCCATGGTTGTGTTACTTTTGGTAACTTCTTCCATCTATTTTATTAGTGGAAATAGTGGCGACGGAATTTTTTTGGCTGGTGCCATTGTGCTTATTTCAGCAATCTCCTTACATCAGGATTCAAGGAGCAGAAATGCCTTGGAAAAATTAGAAACTTTTACGCAGCCCAATTGCAATGTGGTTAGAGATGGAAAAACTGTTGAAATAAAAACCGAGGAATTGGTTGTGGGAGATTCCTTAATTGTTGAAGAAGGCATTATAATTGCCGCCGACGGAAGCATTGTGCATTCCAATGACTTCTCGGTAAACGAATCCATTTTAACAGGGGAATCTTTGGCTGTTTACAAAGGTGCCAAAACACCTGATCGACTCATTTATCAAGGCACAACAGTTGCCAGCGGTTTGGCAATCGCAACTGTTACCAACATAGGCAATGAAACTCAATTGGGAAAAATTGGCGGAAGTTTAGAAAAAATAAAAGAAGAAAAAACTCCGTTGGAATTGCAAATTGGCAATTTCGTAAAAAAAATGGTTGGCATAGGAACCGTCATTTTTATCATTGTTTGGGGAATAAACTATTTTCAATCCCACAATATAATTGCCAGTTTACTTATTGCGCTAACGTTAGCCATGAGTATTTTACCCGAAGAAATTCCTGTGGCTTTTACCACCTTCATGGCGCTTGGGTCCTGGAGGCTCATGAAATTGGGAATTGTGGTAAAACAAATGAAAACCGTGGAAACATTGGGAAGCGCCACCGTAATTTGTGTTGACAAAACAGGAACTATTACCGAAAACAGCATGAGTTTAACAAGACTTTTTGTTCCTTCATTACATCAAATTTCCACCCTTGAAAAAATCTTAAGCACCGAAGAAAAAGAAGTTATTAAACTGGCCATGTGGGCAAGTGAACCCATTCCTTTTGACGGCATGGAGGTGGAATTACACGAAGTGTATTCTAAACTTTTTTTGACTGATGAACGACCAAATTACAAAATGATTCACGAATATCCGCTGGAAGGAACGCCACCAATGATGACACATATTTTTGAAAATGAATTTGGAAAAAGAATTGTTGCCGCAAAAGGTGCTCCGGAAGCCATTATAAACGTTTGTGAACTTACGAAAACTGAGAAACAGCAAATAGAAGCTGCTTTTAAAACCTTGGCAACTGACGGCTATCGCCTGTTGGGCGTTGGCGAAGCCTCTTTTGAAGGAAATAATTTTCCCAAAACCCAGCAGGAATTTAAATTTCATTTTAAAGGACTTGTCGCTTTTCACGATCCGCCAAAGAAAAATATCCAGACAGTTTTTGAAAATTTCTACGCCGCAGGAATTTCGGTTAAAATTATTACGGGAGACAATGCTGAAACCACCACTGCCATTGCCAAACAAATCGGATTTAAAGGTTTCGAAAAAAGTGTTTCAGGAGATCAACTTATGAAATTATCAGCTTTCGAATTGCAAAAAACAGTGCTAAATACAAACGTGTTTACCAGAATGTTCCCTGAGGCAAAATTAAAAATTATCAATGCTCTGAAGGCCGAAAACCAAATTGTGGCCATGACCGGCGATGGCGTAAATGACGGTTTGGCATTAAAAGCGGCACATATTGGCGTTGCCATGGGAAAAAGAGGAACCGAAATTGCGAAACAGGCCGCTTCCTTAATTTTACTGGAAGACGATTTGTCCAAAATGGTAGATGCCATTGCGATGGGAAGAAAAATTTATGCGAATCTTAAAAAGGCAATTCAGTATATCATTTCCATCCATATTCCCATTATTTTAACCGTGTTTGTTCCATTGGCTTTGGGTTGGACTTTTCCCGTTATTTTTTCGCCTGTTCATATTATATTTTTAGAATTGATTATGGGACCAACCTGTTCCATTATTTATGAAAATGAGCCTATGGAAAAAAATGTGATGCAAAAAAAACCACGATCTTTTGCGCTTACTTTTTTCAACTGGAAAGAATTGGTTACGAGCATTGTTCAGGGTTTGGCAATAACTGTTGGCACCTTGTTTATATATCAATATTCAGTTAGTCAAGGGTTTGATGAAATGATTACAAGAACCATGGTTTTTACCGTTTTAATTGCCGCAAATATATTTTTAACCTTGGTGAACCGCTCTTTTTACTACTCTATTTTTTCGGTGATGAAATACAAAAACAACTTGGTTTTAATAATTATAAGCGTCACTGTCCTTTTGACCGGACTTCTTATTTATGTTGCGCCTTTGGCAAAATTATTTCAGTTTGAAGCGCTAAATACCCGCCAATTAATTTTTAGTGTCGCAACAGGATTTTCGTCTGTTATTTGGTATGAGGCCATAAAATGGGGGAAACGAAAAACAAAGTCCTTTTAAATTCAATTTAAAAAACAATACTTTTGTAAAGCATGATAAAATTAAAACAGAATTAAAATGGAAAAAAGTGGATGGATTCAAACTATTGTAATCTCCTGTTCAATAATTGTTGCTGGTTATTTTATAGGAAATACTTACTTAAACGGAAAAGCGTTTGAACGCTCAGTTCAGGTAAAAGGATTGTCGGAAAAACAAGTTAATGCCGATTTGGCGGTTTGGCCAATTAGCATCACCATTGCGGGAAATGACTTAAATGTATTAAAAAACAACCTTGAAAACCAAAATAAAGAAATCAAAAACTTTTTTTTGAAGGAAGGGTTTGCCGAAAATGAATTGAATAGCGGCACCACCAATATTAACGATTCAAAAGCTGAATTATATGGAAACAACAACCAAAATCGTGAATTCAGATACATCGCAAGTTCAGATTTTACGGTGAGAACCAGCAATATTGAAAGACTTCAAAAAGCGCTGACCAATTCATTGGAACTCATATCAAAAGGGATTTTAATCAGTTCAAAAAATACCTGGCAACCCATTCAATATAGTTTCTCGGGATTGAACAAACTAAAACCAGCCATGATTGAAGAAGCGACAAAAAATGCCCGGGAAGTCGCTGAAAAATTTGCCTTGGATTCCAATTCAAAAAAAAAAAAAAAAAAAAGAGCAAATCAAGGACAGTTTTCTATAAGTGA
>DAIQBF010000274.1:0-3829 GCA_036781305.1 Lutibacter sp. | reverse complement strand
TGTATCTGCCTGCCTTTTCAGTAGGTGTTCCCGCCGAAAAGGCGGTCGGGCTTTACGCTACAATCCGATCATCGCGAGCAGGGCGTGGCAATCTGTTGAACATATTGCTTCACAAACTCGCAATGCCGGGATTTCCGCTTCACTCCCTAACAATTGGAATTACGAATTAGGATTTGGTTGAAAATTCAAATCTGGAACTTCATCGTAGGGACAGGTCTAGACCTGTCCCTACTTCACTTTTACGCCGCCAACATACGTTTCGTCAACTTTTATTGATGGAATTTCTGTTTCTTCAATTTCCATAATATCTTTGTTCAGCACAATAAAATCGGCCATTTTTCCAACTTCAATGCTTCCTTTTTCTTTTTCTTCAAAATTGGAATAAGCAGCCCAAATCGTCATTCCTTTTAACGTTTCTTCTCTTGTCAAAGCATTTTCCATTTGAAAACCATTTTCAGGGAAATTGTTTAAATCTTTGCGGGCAACTGCAGCGTAAAAAGTCAACAACGGACTTACTTTTTCAATGGGGAAATCGGTTCCCAAGGCTATTTTACCATAGGAGTTCAGTAAATCTTTATAGGCATACGCGCCTTTCATGCGCTCGGCACCAACTCTGTCGGTTGCCCAATACATGTCGGAAGTTGCGTGTGTTGGCTGTACGGAAGGCAAGATATTTTCAAAATAGTTAAAATCTGCTTTGTCAATAATTTGCGCATGTTCAATCCGCCAACGGCGGTCCTTTTCCCCCTTTAAAACTTCTTTATAGGTTTTTAACATCACATAATTTGCAGAGTCGCCAATAGCGTGCGTGTTCATTTGAAAGTTGGTTAACGCAATTTTTTCTGCATATTCTTTCAGTTTATCAAGCGGAGTTACCAAAGCGCCAAAATGATTGTGCTGGTCGCTGTAAGGTTTTTTCATTGCTGCGCCACGAGATCCCAAAGCACCGTCTGCATACACTTTAAAGGAACGAACATTTAATCGGTCGGTTTTAAAAACGCCTTTTTTTGCGTAATAATCAATGTTTTCGTCACTTGCCGAAACCATGGCATAAATCCGCATTTTCAATTCACCTGTTTGCTGCAAACTATCTATTAATTCTATTGTTTCTCTTGAAAGTCCAGCATCATCAACAGTGGTTAATCCCAAATCAAAACAAATTTTTTCAGCATCTTTTAAGGCTTCAATATTTTCTTTTTGAGAAGGTGTTGGGATCTTAGCTTCAATTAATTCCATCGGAGTATCGATAAATATCCCGGTTAATTTTCCGTTTTCCTGAAGTATTTCTCCTCCCGAAAAAGGTGTTTTTACGGTAATTCCCGCCAAATCTATGGCAGCTTGGTTGGCCAACAGCGCATGGCCATCAATTCTTGTGATGGCAATTGGCGTTTTTGGAAATAATTCATCCAATTTTTCTTTGTTAGGAAATTCTTTTATTTCCCAATCGTTCTGGTCCCAGCCACGGCCGGTGATAAATGCTACATCATTTTCTTTTTGAAAATCAACGATTCGCTGTATTACTTCATCAAAACTTTTGGTATCCGTTAAGTCAACTTTTTGCTGTTGCAATCCCAATCCAAAAAAATGACAATGCGCATCTATAAATCCGGGAATTATGGTTTTTCCTTTAACATCATTTATATAAGTTGCAGCATATTTTGCCTGAATTTCCTGCGATGTTCCCACGGCAACAATTTTACCGTCTTTTATGGCGAAGGCTTCGGCTTTGTCAAAATGATTATTTACCGTATAAATATTGGCATTGATGACCACGGTGTCCACTTTTTCTTTCTTTGTGCATGAAATTCCTGTAATTATCAAGAGAAGTAATATTGCTTTTTTCATGTTATTCTAAATAATTATCCAATAAATAAACCAATGAAGCCATTGAAGCAGCTCCCAATTCAAGTTCTCGTTTGTTCACTTTATCAAAAGTGTCATTTGCGGCATGATGATAATCGAAATAACGTTGGGAATCGGGTCTGTAACCGACTAAAGTAATGGCTTCATATTTTAATGGTCCAATATCGGATCCGGTATGTCCTCGATCGATATCATGCAAACCGTAAGGGGCAAGCAATGTTTTCCAACTTTTAATCAAGTCCGAATTTTTACCGTTTGCATCAATAGAAAATCCTCTTGGGGTAAATCCTCCAGAATCTGATTCTAAAGCTGCAAGGTGGTTTTCGTTATTTTTTTTAGCTTCTTCGGCGTATTTTCTGCCACCTCTCAATCCGTTTTCTTCATTCATAAATAATACGGCGCGAAGCGTATGTTTAGGTTTTATTCCATTTAATTTAAACAGTCTTAAAACTTCTATAGATTGCACAATTCCCGCACCGTCATCGTGTGCGCCATCACCCAAATCCCAAGAATCTAAATGTCCTCCAACAGTAATATATTCATTTGGAAATTCACTTCCGGTAAGTTCTCCTATGACGTTAAATGATGGTGCATCTGGCAATGTTTCGCAACTTTGTTTGAAGTAAAATTTTAAGGTCGGATTTTCTTTTAGTTTTTCACTCAGCAAATTCGCTGCCATCGTGCTAATTGCTGCAGCAGGGACTTTTTCGTTTTCAGGAATATCTCCATATCCCATTGCGCCCGTATGCGGAAAATTATCAATACTGTTTGTCATAGAACGCACAATAACGCCTAAAACACCAAATTTACCGGTTACTTTAGCACCGCCGCCCCTTTGGTCAACGCAACCGCCATAAGCTTTAAAAGTTTCAATCAGCATATCGTCGAACGGACGGTTAAAAAAAACGATTTTTCCTCTCAATTTCTCTCCCAGAGCTTCTGCTTCCGCCAAGCTATTTACTTCAACCACTTCGCCTGAAACACCATTTTTAGGCGTTGCAATAGAGCCTCCCAAAGCGCAAATCGCTATATCATATTTAATTTTGTCAACGGTAAAATAAGCTTCTTCTTTTTCGCCTCTTATCCAATGAGGAACCATTACAGGTTGCAGCCAAACTTTGTCAAATTCCAATTCGGTCATTAATTTTTCGCCCCATTCAACAGCTTGTTGTGCTTCTGGTGATCCAGATAAACGACCGCCAATATTGGATGTTAAATCGCGCAACCATTCATAACCTTCTCCATTAGTTAAAGCGGAATTAAACAGGTGCTTAACAACAATTGAATCGGTTTTGTTGACTGGTGGTTCAGTAATTTTTACAGTATTTATGCTGTCAAAAGAGGAAAGTGCAATAAGTATGATTATTGCAATAAAAAAATGTTTCATTCGAGGTAGTTTATTAAAGTGTTTAAAACTACGTAAAAAAGTTTAATTTTTTAGAGATTGTCTTATAAATTAGAGTTAGCGAATTTTAGCCAAAATATTTCAAAAAACAAAATGTGAACTATTTAATGACCCTCCGTGTATCTCTTGGTTGCCTTTGTGCAACTCAGTGAAATAATTATAGCACAAAGACTCACTAAGAAATATATGAAGAGTCACAAAGAAAAAATTTAGCCCATAATATTTTAGATGCTTTAGTCTTTTTTACAAATCAAATTTATAGGTGATGCCCGCTAAAATTTGTAAAGTCTGTACTTGATAATTTAAAAACCGGTGGTATTTTTCGCCAAGTGCATTGTTAATTTTTGCAAAAACTGTCAGCCTGTCTGAAAATATATAGCCGCCATTTAAATTTAAATCCAAATAGGAATCATTTTTAAAGATATGGCCATCTTCAAAGGTTAAACCATCAAAAGGAATCACAAAATCTTCGGTTTCGCCATTGTAAAATAATTTTGCACCCGCAAACCAATCTTTATTTTGATAGTCTGCAGATATGGTCGCCGTTATTTTTGGGGTATT
>DAIQBF010000273.1:0-3848 GCA_036781305.1 Lutibacter sp. | reverse complement strand
TCGCTATTCTATTCGGATTAGTAAGTTTATATCAATTATCATTTACATGGTTTACAAATGGAATTGAAAATAAAGCAAAAGTTTATGCAGAAGCTAAATCTGATGATGGTAGGGAAATAGCCAGATTGGAAAGAGCGTATTTAGACTCTGTTGCAAATTATCCGGTCGTAGATTTAGGTTTTGCACAATTTAGCTATAGCGAAATTAAAGACAAACAACTAAACTTAGGATTAGACCTTAAAGGCGGTATCAATGCTATTTTACAAGTGTCTGTTAAGGATATTTTAATTGGGTTGTCAAACAATTCTAAAAATCCAACTTTTAATGAAGCATTGGCAAAAGCAGATGCAGCACAAAAAAGCAGCGATGACACTTATTTGAATTTATTTTTTATTGAATTTAAAAAATTAAGCGACGGAAAGGTTAAACTAAGTGACCCAAGTATTTTTGGAAACAAATCATTGCGTGAAAAAATAAACTTTAAATTATCCGATGAAGAAGTAAAACCAATAATTGAAGCCGAAATTTCAGGCTCTATCAATACTGCTTTTGAAGTTTTAAGAAGCCGTATCGATAAATTTGGGGTTACCCAGCCAAACATTCAAAGAATTGGAAACTCCGGACGGATTTTAATTGAATTGCCTGGAGCAAAAGACATTGACCGTGTTAAAAAATTATTGCAAAGCACGGCTGAACTGGAGTTTTGGGAAGTGTATTCAAACCAGGAAACTGCAAATTTCTTTTATCAGGCCAATTCGGTTGTAGAAAATTTATTAAAAACAAATACGGAAACGGTAACAGACTCTACCGCAGCACCAAAAGAAAGTATTGATGATTTATTGGGCGCGGTTTCTGATTCCTTGGCAACTAAAAAAGTGAATAATTTATTCTCAGTTTTTACGCCAAGTATTCCCCAATCTGAAAACCAAGTGTCATCTGTAATAGGAACAGCTAAAGTTGCCGATACCGCCAAGGTAAACGAATATTTGGCAATGACAGAAGTTAGATCATTACTTCCCAACGAAATGAAGTATGTAAAATTTCTTTGGGATGCCAAACCTTTTTCTGCAACGGTATCAGCCACCAATGAAAGTACCGAGTTAATATATTTATATGGGATTAAATCCAATCGTGAGGACATTGCCCCAATTGAAGGCGATGTTATTGAAGATGCAAGCCAGGAATACGGACAAACAGGAAAACCTGAGGTAAGTATGACCATGAATGCCGCCGGCACAAAGTTGTGGGGAAAAATGACTACAGACAATGTTGGAAAATTCGTAGCTGTTGTGTTGGATGATTATGTTTATACAGCACCTTCAGTAAATACCGCCATTACAAATGGAAGAACATCTATTTCTGGCGGAAGTATGACAGTTGAAGAAGCCCAGGATATCTCAAACGTATTAAAAGCAGGTAAATTACCGGCTGCAGCGCATATTGTTCAATCAGAAATTGTCGGGCCTTCATTAGGACAACAAGCTATTGACAGCAGCATGTATTCCTTCTTTTTGGCCTTGCTAATTGTTTTTGGATGGATGATTTTTTACTATGGAAAAGCTGGTGCAATAGCCGATTTTGCCTTAATGGTAAACCTTTTGTTTATTTTCGGGATTCTAACTGCATTTGGGGCGGTATTAACGTTGCCTGGAATTGCGGGTATCATCTTAACCATTGGTATAGCTGTTGATGCAAACGTAATTATTTACGAAAGGATTAAGGAAGAATTAAGCCATGGAAAAGGTTTAAAAGCTTCCATAATATATGGATTTAGTTACGACGGAGCATTTTCGGCTATTTTGGATGCAAACGTAACTTCATTGTTAACCGGGATTATATTGTATGTTTTTGGAACAGGACCCGTTAAAGGTTTTGCATATACCTTTATTGTGGGGATTTTAACTTCCTTGTTTACCGCAATTTTTATCACTCGTTTGGTGATTGACTGGTATGCTGCCAAAGGAAAAACTTTCACATTTAATACAAACATCACCAAAAAATGGTTTACAAAAATTAATGTGGATTTTGTAAAATTAAGAAAACCGGCTTATATATTTTCGGGCATTTTAATTGTAATGAGTATTGCTTCATTGACCACTAACGGATTAAACTACGGAGTGGATTTTGTGGGCGGTAGATCTTATGTGGTGAAATTTGAGAAAACCACAAGTGCCACTGATGTTGCAAATACTTTAAAAGACGTATTTGGTGATGCTCCAGAAGTAAAAACGTATGGGGAAGCCAGTCAATTAAAAATTACCACAAAATATAAAATCGATATAGAAGACAAAGAAATTGATGATGAAGTTCAACAATTATTATATACAGGCTTAAAACCATACAACCCGGAAGGACTTACATTAGAGGAATTTAAACCCGGTTATGATGGCACAAAAACTATTGGTATCCTAAGTGCCATGAAAGTTGAGCCAACCATTGCCGATGATATTAAAACGGCTGCAGGCTGGGCTGTTTTGGGTTCCCTCTTGGTTATATTTCTTTATATTTTATTTCGATTCAGCAAGTGGCAATATGGTTTAGGAGCTGTTATTTCATTATTTCATGACGTTATAATCGTGTTTGGTATATTCTCCATTTTTTATAGAATATTACCTTTTGACATGGAAATTGGACAATCATTTATTGCTGCCATATTAACTGTTTTGGGATATTCCATAAATGATACGGTGATTGTTTATGACAGAATTCGTGAGTTT
Organism: Lutibacter sp.; assembly: GCA_036781305.1. GTDB lineage: Bacteria > Bacteroidota > Bacteroidia > Flavobacteriales > Flavobacteriaceae > Lutibacter. The sequence goes on along the minus strand of DAIQBF010000273.1, from coordinate 1,131 downwards.
ACCAAAACCCATACTTCTTGGTCATTATATAAAGTCATAAATACCGGGATAAACAGTACAATGGGTAGAACCATAAACACCTCATTAACAACCTTATTAGTGCTATTTGCCATATTCTTATTTGGAGGTGATTCCATTAAAGGATTTATGTTTGCATTGATTGTTGGTATTGGAATCGGTACATATTCATCAATATTTGTTGCGTCATCAATTTTATATGATACCGCTAAAAAAACAGAAAAAGAACTAGGGAAAGAAAAAGAACTAGAGAAAGCGGGAAAATAATTATTATTTCAAACCTTTACCATAAAACCGTTTTGAGTAGTCAAAACGGTTTTTGTATTTTAAATTAGCAAAAAAAACAGAATTAAGAGCTAATATCATTTATTGATTATTAAATTTGTAACAAAGCATAAAAATGAGCATTATTAAACTACACAATACCTATTTTAAAAAATACATTTCCGAAGAAAAAATTGAAGAAGCCACCGATTTAATGGTTGCCCAAATTACTGAAGACTGTAAAGATGAAATTCCAATATTCATTGGTATCCTAAATGGTTCATTTATGTTTGTTGCCGACCTGGTCCGTAAATATAACCACAGCTGTAAAGTGTCTTTTGTAAAATTGGCTTCCTACGAAGGAACGGATTCTACCGGAAAAGTAAGACAACTGGTGGGCTTAAATGAAGATTTAGAAGGTAAAACCGTTATTATTTTAGAAGATATTATTGACACAGGAAATACGCTTCAGGAAATTTATGACATTTTTAGTGACAGAAAATTAAAACAACTTAAAATAGCAACCCTGTTTTTTAAACCAGATGTGTTTAAAAAAGATTTGCAGATAGACTATATCGGTATTTCAATTCCCGATAAATTTATTATTGGCTATGGTTTAGATTTCGATGGTTTAGGCAGAAATCTTCCTAGTATTTATCAACTTACAAATTCTCCAAAAATGAAAAACATTGTTTTATTCGGACCTCCGGGTGCAGGAAAAGGAACACAGGCAGACATGCTTAAAGAAAAATACAACCTTGTCCATATTTCAACAGGTGACGTTTTCCGTTCCAATATCAATAACAAAACGGAACTAGGAATGCTTGCAAAATCTTATATGGACAATGG
>DAIQBF010000272.1:0-3851 GCA_036781305.1 Lutibacter sp. | reverse complement strand
AAATAAATAAGTGTCGAAAATAATCAAATTATAACAAATCCAATTCGTTGAAATAAACAAAACTCCAAGGATAAATTACCCATGCATATCGGGCCAGGTAGGGTAATACAATCCTGCTTTCATTCCCGCCATAATACCCGCAACCATCATTTGAACAAAAGCAACGCTCAAAACAAAAGTGACTATTTTTTTGGAAGGAATCAATTTTTTGCTTCCGAATAAATAAACATCCGAAACAGTTTTAACCATGGCCCAGATCACCAAAACAGCCAAAGTAAAATGGATTGCGAGTTTATAGGCATTTACCCAAGGCCTGTTTACAAGTCCGCTTTGAACCATAATCCAGCCTGCGGAAGCAGTTAATATGGTTAACAAAATAACGATACCCAACCGCTTTATCAAGTAAAAATCGAGTTGCTTTTTAGCCACAAAAATTAGAAAGGGTATTAAAAAGATAAATCCCAACGAACGCACCCAAAGTCGGTGAAAATACTCCCAGAAATATATAAATTTAAACTCTTGTATGGTAAATGTCGAATTAATTTTAAGAAACTGGGGCGTTTCTTTATAGAGTTCAAAAGCATTTACCCATTCTTCGGCATTCAAAGGCGGAACAACACCAGTAATGATGTCCCATCTTGTTATTGATAACCCAGATCCGGTTAAGCGCGTTATGCCTCCTAAAATAACTTGGCCAATTAACATAATCAAACCAATTATAAGCCAAATTCTTATTGTTTTAGTATATTTTAAATTGCTCACTTTTGTTTTTTCCATTTTAATGTTTCAATTAAATGAATGATGTCTTTTTCGACATATTTTACCGCTGGCACAATTGAATCGTAGTTTGGCCTTGTGTAAAAATATAAGGCTCCTGAAAGCACATGATTCAAACTGTCGGTTGCCCTAAATTGAATATTTGTCGCTACATTACCTTCAATATTATATAATTTTCCAAAAACTTTATTTTCAAAATTTTCATAAGGCATTGCGTTAATGGCATCGGCTTTTATGGTATGTTCAAAAGTTAATTTTTCGACTTCCTTCAGAATTTCATCCAAATTATTGTTAATGGGGCGATACGTAATATATATTGTGGCTTTTAATCCTGGATATTCAATGCTTGCCGAACAATTTTTATTATATCTGATTTTGGCTAAATCCGAAATCTCGAAACTGTAGGCGCAATTTGATTCAATTTTTTTATAAGTTGCTTCAGGATATTGAAGTTTTAAATAAGGTGTTGGTTTTGGCAGAGTTTCCTTACCGCAGGAAACTAAAATAAAAGCCAAAAAAAACAAGGTTCCAAAATTTTTCATTTTACGCTTTTACAAACTCCCTATTGATAGTCACTTTTACTTGTTTTATTCTTTTTTTGTCCATAAGCTCCACTTTAAAGGAATACTCAAAGAAGGTAATTATTTCTTGTTTTCTTGGAAATTTTCCGTGAATTTCTAGAATAAACCCTGCAATTGTCTCAGATTCCCCTTTGTTTTCTTCAAACAAATAGGCATCTTCAATTTCTAAAATTTTATAGAAATCCTTTAAATTTGTTTTCCCCAAAACGAAAAAATTATTTTCATCTATTTTTGTATAGGCTATATCATCATGATCGTACTCGTCACTGATGTCTCCAACAATTTCCTCAATAACATCTTCCAGGGTAACGATTCCGCAAGTTCCACCGTATTCGTCAACAACTATTGCCAAATGATTTTTCTTTTCCTGAAATTCTTTCAGCAAATCATCTAACTTTTTATTTTCAGGAACAAAATAAGGCTCCCTAATTAATTTTTGCCACTCAAAATTTTCCGAATCTATAAAAGGCAATAAGTCCTTGGCATACAAAACGCCAATATTTTCATCGTAAACCGGATTTCTTGAAAATCCTTCATTCACAATTTTCGCAACTACATTTTCATACACTTCGTCTTTGGAAAGCGCAAAAATATCAATTCGGGGAGTCATTATCTGTCCTGTTTCGGTATTTCCAAAACTTACGATTCCCTGAAGAATTTTTTGATCATCTTTGGTGGTGGTCTCATTAGAAGTGAGCCCTAATGCCTGAGATAAATTTTCAACCGACAAACTTGATTTCTGTTTTCCTAAATTATTTTCAATAATATTGGTCAAACTCAACAACGGAATGCTGATAAATGAGAGAAGTGACACCAAAATTTTAATGGGAACTACCATAAAAACGGCAAATTTCATAGAATTTCGGGATGCATATAACTTTGGTAAAACCTCGCCAAAAAGCAAAATTAAAAAGGTCACTAAAACCACTTCAATTAAAAATTTTAAGAAGCCAGAAGCAATTTCAGCAAATAAAAAATCACCGATATAAGCAAAAATCAACACAATTAGGATGTTGATGAAGTTGTTTGAAACTAAAATGGTTGCCAACAATCTTTTTGGTCTTTCCAGCAGTAAAACTACCGCTTTTTTTTTGGTTGATTTTGATTCGGCGGCCCTGATCAGATCCGTTTGAGAAAGTGAAAAAAAGGCAACTTCAGCGCCAGAAATTAACGCGGAAAGCAGGAGCAATAAAAAAAGCATAAAAACACTCAGCACCTTTGATAAAACATCGGCTGATAGAAGAATTGATAAAAACGTGGGTTCAGGATCCAACTTAAATACAATTTAATTAAACTTTAGAATGGCAAATCATCCTCTTCTGGTTCTTGCTTTATAATTTCTGGGTTTGAGGGTGCTATAGGATTTGGATTTGCGCTCTCCTTTTGCTGTGGTGCATTCAATTCCTTTTTAGTGGTTAAAAAAGTCATTTCCACTACATGAATTTCTGTGGTGTATCTTTTCGCGCCATCATCACCCTCCCATTGTCTTGTTTTTATGCGGCCTTCAAGATAAACTTTATCACCTTTGGATAAATATTTTTCACAAATTTCGGCCAATTTATTTCTGACAACAATGTTGTGCCATTCTGTGGTTGTGACTTTTTCACCGGTTTGTCTGTTCGTGTAGGTTTCATTAGTTGCCACAGGAAAACGGCCAATAGCGTTTCCGCCCTCAAAATAATGCATTTTAACCTCATCGCCCAAATGTCCTATCAGTATCACTTTATTTATTGTCCCAGCCATTTTTTTAAGTATCAATTAATTACCAAAAGTACTAAAAAATTCACTTGTTTTATACCGATTTAAAAAATTATCTATCAAAGCAGGCACCGGATATTTCTTTACAGCTTCCCAAGGAACCCCAAAATTAACAGAAGTAGCGGTGGTTACTACCCAAAATTTGGCATAAATATGTTGGTGGGTTAATTTGTGCACAAGCACTTCTTTATCGAAAAGTTCAACCTTTACATTAAAATCATAAAACAACTCCTTAAATATTTTATGTTCGATAAGTTGTTTTTGATGTATAATTCCGTTGGTTTCTATCAATGGAAACTCATATAGATTTTGCCATATTCCCGTTTCGCGTTTAACGATTTTAGTTTTATGGTCGTTTGAATGAATCACGATATAATTAAAGTGCCTTATTTTGATTTTCGTTTTATTTTCTTTTACGGGAAGGTCTTTAACCCTATTTTTTGACAAGGCAAAACAGCTGTTGTTTAAAGGACAAATTGCACAATCCGGATTGTTGGGTTTGCACATAAGTGCGCCAAATTCCATAATGGCCTGATTGTGTGTGCCTGGATTTTCTTCATCGAGTAACTGTTGTGCCAATTGCTTAAATTCTTTAATCCCTGCAGAAGAATTTATGGCGGAGTCTATTCCAAAGTATCGCGCCAAAACCCTGTACACATTTCCGTCAACAACCGCGGTTGGCTCATTAAAACATATTGAAGCTATTGCAGAAGCCGTGTAATCGCCTACTCCTTT
>DAIQBF010000271.1:0-3933 GCA_036781305.1 Lutibacter sp. | reverse complement strand
GATATTCTTTGGTCTAAAGTTGTTTGGGAATATATTGATTTAAATGAGCGAATTAATTTGCCATATTATTATCCGGTTGATACTATGAGTGTGTCAACCGACAGGCGATCGTTGTTTGATACTTTGTTAAAAGGCATTAAAAATGGCGATATTACTGAGGTTTATGACGATTCTTATTTTACCGCTAAAATGACTAAAGCCGAAATAAACAGCAAGCTTTTTAGAATTGACACTACAGATGCCGGTTTTGATGAATTAAATGCAGGTGTTCAAAATATTGATGAATATATTGATAAAATTAATTTGACTTCCCAAGATATCGAAGGATTTAAAATTAAAGGTCTTTGGTATTTTGACAAACGTCAAGGGGAATTAAAATATCGTTTGATAGCATTGGCACCAATAGCTCCAGATGTGCAAACTATGGGAAGGGAAGATATTAATATCTCTGAACAATTGGCGTTATTTTGGGTTTACTTTCCAGATGCACGACCAGTATTGCATCACGCAAAAGTCTTCAATCAAAAAAATTCAGCATATCCGATATCTTTTGACCATTTGTTAAATGCCAGACGGTTTAGTTCTATTATTTATAGAGAAGAAAATATTTACGGCGATCGGGATGTGGACCAATATGTAAAAGGAAATGCATTCTTCCAAGTAATGGAATCTGATAAAATTAAGGATGAAATTCGAAATAAAGAATTAAATATGTGGAATTATTAAAAAATTAATGGCACAATAATAAAACTCCTGCAATTTGCGGGAGTTTTTTGTTTTATAATTAACTTTGAAAGATGCAATTAGATTATATAATAGTAGGTTTTGGATTGGCCGGATTGGCTTTTACAAAAGAATTGGAGAAGCATAAAAAATCATATTTGGTTTATGAGGACAATTCCCAAAATTCTTCCATGGTGGCTGGCGGTGTTTACAATCCAGTAATATTAAAACGTTTCACGCCGGTTTGGAATGCGGAAGATCAACTTAAAATCGCATTGCCATTTTATAAGGAATTGGAAATTCAATTCCATAAAAAATATGATTTTCCTCTAGATATTTACCGAATATTCAAATCGGTTGAAGAACAAAACAATTGGTTTGCAGCCTGTGACAATCCATTTCTTTCAAAATATATGTCCACCAAATTAATTAAAGAAAAGCACGAAGGGGTTTTGGCTAATTTCGGTTATGGGAAATTATTGAATACAGGAAGAATTGACACCAAAACTTTGCTGGAAGATTATCGGAATTATTTATTCCAAAGAAAATTAATCAGAAATGAAAACTTTCAATATGATGCCTTAAAAATTAATGAAAATAATGTGTCATATAAGGATGCATTCGCTTCTAAAATAGTTTTTTGTGAAGGCTTCGAACTTAAAAATAATCCGTTCTTTAATGACTTGCCCATGCAAGAAGCAAAAGGGGAGCTAATCACCATTCACGCACCCAATTTAAATATAGATTTTATGATAAAAGCCGCGGTATTTGTGCTTCCTTTAGGAAATAATTTGTACAAAGTTGGCGCCACTTTTAACTGGAAAGACAAATCGCAACTTCCAACGGAAGAAGGGAAAAACGAATTGGTGACCAAATTGGAATCATTTATAACAGTTCCGTTTGAAATTGTGGAACATATTGCAGGAATACGGCCAACAGTTAAAGACAGAAGGCCTTTGGTCGGAAAACATCCAAAGCATCAGAACTTGGCAGTTTTAAATGGATTGGGAACCCGCGGCGTTATGATTGCACCAACTGTTGCTTATGCGCTTTATGATCATTTGGAAAATGGAATTGCGTTGGATAAAGAAATTTCTATTGCCCGTTTTCTTTAGATTTAATTGCATTTGGATCGTATTTTACAAAAAGATTGATCCATCCTATTCTTGAAAAACGGATAGTAACCGGCGCAGTCACAAACAAAGCAATTACTATGGGAACAAAACTTTCCGACAAACTAAAGTCGAAAAACAGGGTTACAATTACAAAAGTGGCTATTGAAATTCCAACCGTGAGTCCGTAATTGACATACATAGCGCCATAAAAAAAAGAAGGTTCCATCATGTATTTTAATCCACAAACAGAACAATGGTCATTCATTTTAAAAGCTTTGTCCAATTTAAACATATTTTTTTCTTGCATGAAATCGCCTTCATGGCATCTTGGGCATTTATTGAATAAAACGCTGTAAAGCTTGGTTCCTTTTTTAAACATTTTTTATTTTACCTGTTGTGAATTCACTCATTTATTAAATTAGAAACTTTAATTGAGTGCCAAATTTATTTGTAGTACTTTTGTACGATTTTTAAAAAACACACAAATTTACATTAAATTATAAACTATTAATGCTTAACGTACATAATTTATCGGTTTCTTTTGCCGGTTCTGATCTCTTTTCAGGAATTACTTTTAAGTTAAATAAAGGTGACAGAATTGGATTAATCGGAAAAAATGGAGCAGGAAAATCCACTTTGCTAAAAGTGCTTTCAAAAGATATTGAAACTACTGGTGGAACTATGGCTTTTGATAAAGAAGTGCGTATCGGATTTTTACGTCAGGATATTGATTTTGTTGAAGGAAGAACAATTTTGGAAGAAGCTTATCAGGCTTTTGAAGAAATCAAGCAGTTGGAAGGCAAATTAGAAATAATCAACCACGAATTGGTGACAAGAACCGATTATGAAAGTGAATACTATCATGATTTAATGGTTAATTTAAATGAATTCACTCACCGGTATGAATTGTTGGGTGGCTATAATTACCAAGGAAATACCGAGAAAATATTGCAGGGGTTAGGCTTCCAAAGAGAGGATTTCGACAAACTTACCAATACATTTTCCGGAGGATGGAGAATGCGTATTGAGCTGGCGAAGTTGTTATTGCAAGAAAATGATATTTTGTTGCTGGATGAGCCAACAAACCATTTGGACATAGAATCTATTATTTGGTTGGAAAATTTTTTGAAAGTCTATTCCGGCGCCATCGTATTGGTTTCGCATGATAAAATGTTTTTAGACAATGTAACCAACAGAACTATAGAAATTTCTTTGGGCAAAATTTACGACTACAAAAAACCATATTCCCAGTTTTTGTTATTGCGAGGTGAAATAAAAGAAAAACAATTACAGGCGCAAAAAAATCAGGAGAAAGAAATTAAGGCGACTCAAGTTTTAATAGATAAATTTAGGGCGAAGGCAAACAAGGCAACCATGGCACAATCTTTAATAAAAAGATTAGATAAAGTGGAGCGCATAGAAGTTGATAATGATGACAATGCAGTGATGAATGTAAAGTTCCAGATTTCTAGAGAACCTGGAAAAATTGTTATTGAAGCTGAAAATTTATCGAAGAGTTACGGCAAAAAACAAGTGCTTGAAGATGTTGATTTGCTGATAGAAAGAAACAGTAAAATTGCCTTTGTAGGTCAGAACGGACAAGGGAAATCGACGCTCGCCAAAATTATAGTGGGAGAAATTCCGCACGGAGGCCATTTAAAATTGGGCCACAATGTTGAAATCGGCTATTTTGCCCAAAACCAGTCGGAATATTTAGAGGCAGAAAAAACCGTGTTGGAAATTATGGAAGACGCCGCAACAGATACTAACAGATCAAGAGTAAGAGATATGCTGGGATCGTTTTTGTTTAGTGGTGACACGGTGGATAAAAAAGCAAAAATGTTGTCGGGTGGCGAAAGAAACAGATTGGCATTGTGCAAATTGCTGTTGTCTCCATTTAACGTTTTGATTATGGATGAGCCCACAAACCACTTGGATATCGCTTCAAAAAATGTGTTAAAACTGGCGCTCAAAAAATTTGAGGGAACGCTTATTTTGGTGTCACACGACAGGGATTTTTTGCAAGGTTTGGCCACAACAGTTTATGGTTTTAAGGACAAAGTGATTAAAGAATATTTGGGTGATATCGACTTTT
>DAIQBF010000270.1:0-3958 GCA_036781305.1 Lutibacter sp. | reverse complement strand
CTTATGTATATCATATGGAAATGTCCAATTATTGGTTTTTATACGCGGGTTTAACGGCTGGTTTTTCAAACACCAGTTTTAACTTTAATGAATTGGTTTTTCAAGACCAAATAAATTTATTTACGGGCCAGATCAATTCTGTCTCTTTTGATCCTTTGGCAGAAAGCGGCAAAATCAATTTTATTGATATGGGTGCCTCTTTCACCATGAGCAATGATGAAAATTTATTTTTCGGACTGTCCCTAAAACATTTAAACAGACCTAAAAACACGATAGGCGAAGATGAAAAGTATAAGTTGGAAACCTTTGTTTCGGCACAGCTGGGATATGAGATTGACATAAACAGATACAATCAAAATATGTTGCCAAGATATTCCTATTTGTATCTTTTTGGAGCAGCATCAAAACAAGGCAATAAGTATCGATTGGATTTCTATCAGGAATTGAACTTATCTACTTTTGGCATTGGCATCAGCCAGCATTTTAATTATTTAGATGATTTTAACGTGCATGAATTTGGTGTAAACGCCGCTTTGCATATGGAAATATTTGATTTTGGCCTCAATTATAAAATGCCTTTTGGCAAGGGTTCAGACTACTTTGTCAACAATTCTGTAAATGCCTTTTTAATTTTTGATTTAGATCCATATAGAAGCGGAAGGAGAGGGGATTTCAGTATTTTTTATTAAGGATTTAATGATTTCTTGTTGGAAGCCGGTGTGGTAACCTAATCCTAACTAACAAAATCAAAAGCTCAGTTACCATAATAAGTAACAGATTGCCGCAGTCGCCACTCCATTTCATTGCGTAGCTCCTTCGCAAAGTCGTGTAAAAAAAATAGTTTTTACCCCGACCCTAAAGGGAGCACTATTTTTTCAGAAGCATTTTCATTCCACTGCGTTCCACTCTCAAAGACGAAACAAACTGGAATGCCCATAAAAACCGCGTCATTGTGGGACAGAGCGTAAAAAAATGTCCGGTGGACATTTTTAGCGATAGGCCAGATGGTGTGAGGGAAAAGCGAAGCGGAAGTAAGCCGACGCGGCAACCTGTCCCTATTTACCGCAATGCCCCTAAACCTGTCCCTAACTAACGAAATCATGAACTCAGTAACCATAATAACCAACAGATTGCCACAGTCGCCACTCCATTTTATTGCGTAGCTCCATCGCAAAGACGAACCCTGACTGGAGCACCCTTAAAAATCGCGTCATTGCGAGGAGGCGATAGCCGACGTGGCAACCTGCCCCGAACTAACAAAATGCCCTAAGCAACCTGCCCCGAACTAACGAAATGTTCCTATTGAATTCTCAATTCTAACTTCTAATAGCTAACTTCTAATAATCCAAAATACTATTTCCAAATTCCCCGGCAATGCAATATATTTACCTCTTAATAATTAATTGTGCCAACAAACCCTGAATCCTAAATTTACGCCATATCAATGAATAAATTACTCGAAACAGCTATAAAAGCAGCCGTGGAAGCAGGCGCGGAAATCATGAAAATTTATGGGGAAGGTTTTGAGGTGACCTTAAAAACAGACAATTCTCCGCTGACCTTGGCCGATGAAAATGCAAATGCCATTATCAATACCCATCTTTTAAAAACCGACATCCCCATTATTAGCGAAGAAAACAAGCAAACGGCATACGCCACTAGAAAAACATGGGATACTTGTTGGATGGTAGATCCTTTGGACGGAACCAAAGAATTTGTAAAAAGAAACGGGGAATTTACGGTGAACATCGCCTTGATCAAAAATAACAAACCAGTATTGGGGGTCATTTATGTACCAGTGAGCAAAACACTGTATTACGCCTTGGTTTCATCCAAAAAAGCTTACAAATTGGTCCTGAAAGAACATCATTACACCGCCGATTATGAGGACGCATCCTTAGAAGAATTAGTTCCTTTAAAAGAGGATTCAGAAAAAATAAAAGTCGTTGCCAGCCGTTCTCATTTAAATAAAGAAACAGCAGCATTTATGGCACATTTGGAAAAACAAGGAAAACAGGGTTCCACAGTTTCCGTAGGAAGTTCTTTAAAATTCTGCCTGATGGCTGAAGGAAAAGCAACTATTTACCCTAGATTTGCACCAACCATGGAATGGGATACGGCAGCCGGTCACGCGATTTGCAAGGCCGTTGGATTAAAAGTGATGCAGACAGCTATTGATAAAGAGCTTCAATACAACAAAGCACAGCTGTTAAATCCTTATTTTATAGTAAGAAATTAGCTAATATAAATTGCAGACTGAAAAATGACAAACCTTAATAAAAAACAAGATTATACCATCAACAGGCAGGACCGTGAAAAAATGAACCAGCACCGTTCATTTTTAATTTGGTTTACGGGCTTGTCGGGCTCAGGGAAGTCCACCATCGCCAACTTGCTGGAAAAAAAATTGCACCAACAAAAAATTCATACCTATACCCTTGATGGCGATAATCTGAGAAGGGGCCTGACCAAAGAACTCAAATTTTCCAAAGAGGACCGAAACGAAAATTTACGTCGTACCGCCGAGGTTGCCAAATTATTTATTGATGCAGGTACGGTGGTAATCGCTGCTTTTATTTCACCCTATATAAATACCCGCGAACAAATTAAAGAGATTGTGGGTAAAGAAAACTATTTGGAAGTCTTTGTCAATACACCATTGGAAGTCTGCGAGCAACGCGATGTAAAAGGCCTGTATAAAAAAGCCCGTAGCGGAGAACTCAAAAATTTTACTGGAATAAGTTCTCCTTATGAAAGACCTATAAATCCTTTTATAGAAATTAATACAGTAAAGGAATCCCCTGAACAGGCAGTTCAAAAAATTATGTCTATGATAAAGAACAAATTGTAAGTAGCTTAAAACCGCTAAAATTATGGTCTGAATTCGCATTATTTTTTGCCAAAAGAATTAGCCGATAGGCCAACCTGCCGGCCGCTGTTAGGTTAAAAAAGACAACACTCAAAGAACTTCGCGTAAACAACAAACGAACAAATAAAATGATTGAATTTATTTGTGTAAATTTGAATAATTAAAATTTTGAAAGATGAACCAATTGCAAGCATTCACACCTGAAATAATTAAACTTTGCAAAAACCACAAAGTAAAAAGTTTGTATGCTTTTGGCTCTATCTTGACTGATAAATTCAATGATGAAAGTGATATTGATTTAATTGTAGATTTTATAAATATGGAAGTTGAAGATTATGCAGACAATTATTTCGATTTTAAGTTTTCCTTGCAAGATGCTCTAAAAAGACCTATTGACTTACTAGAAGAACGTGCCATAAAAAATCCTTATTTCAGAAAGGCAGTTAATCAAAAAAAACAACTTGTTTATGGATATTGAGACAAAAGTCTGGTTATATGATATTTTAAACGCCATTACAGAAATTGATGGTTTTTTTACAAATTCGCCAAAAGAATTTGAAAAATATCAAGGAGATATAAAGACTAAGAGAGCTACTGAAAGAAACATTGAGATTATCGGGGAGGCAATGAATCGAATTTTAGATAAAAATGAAACTGTTAAAATCACAAATTCAAGAAAAATAGTTGATGTTAGAAATATGATTATTCACGGTTATGACACTATTTCTGATGAAATTATTTGGGGAATTGTTATAAGACATCTGCCTGTTTTGAAAATAGAAATTGAAAGAATGTTAAATGAATAAGTAAGCAATTAGCCGATAAGCCAACCTGCCGGTCGCTGGCGGGTTAAAAAAGGCATCATTCATTGCGCTGTAAGGATTATACTTCGAAAATTTCTAATTTTTAAATTCTAATAGCTCACTTCAAATAACTTCTTCGGTCTTCGGTCTCCCGACTTCTAATATCTAATATCTAACATCTAATATCTAATATCTAACATCTAATATCTAATATAATATCTAACATCTAATATCTAACATCTAATATCTAACATCTAATATCTAATATCTAACATCTAATATCTAA
>DAIQBF010000269.1:2618-3977 GCA_036781305.1 Lutibacter sp. | reverse complement strand
TTTAAAATATGCGGCTGCCATTATTCTTTTGATTTCAACTGGATATTTCTTAACTAAAAATAAAAATCAGTTTAAAACAACCCCTAAAATAGTAATCGACAACAAAATTCCAATTGGAACAGACAAGGCTACGCTAACCTTAGAAGATGGTTCAACAGTTGCTTTAGAAAAGGGTAAAGAATATAAAAATGAAAAAGTAAGTTCAGATGGCGAGAAATTAGTTTACCAATCAGAAATTGATAAACCTGCAGAAAAACTTGCTTATAATTATTTAACCATTCCTAGAGGTGGTGAATTTTATTTAGAATTAGCGGATGGCACAAAGGTTTGGTTAAATTCCGATTCAAAATTGAAATATCCAATTGTTTTTATTGAAGGAGAACCTCGGAAAGTGGAATTGTTGTATGGTGAAGCCTATTTTGATGTTTCACCAAGCACAAAACATAATGGAGATAGTTTTATAGTCAATTTATTAGATCAAGAAATTGAAGTTTTAGGAACAGCGTTTAATGTAAAAGCTTATATGGAAGAAGAAATTGCAGCAACAACTTTAGTTGAGGGGAAAGTTGCGGTAAAAACTAAAGATAAAATGAGTTGGCTTGTGCCAAATCAACAACTTGTCTATACCAAAGAAACTAATGCTCTTTTGATTAATACAGTTGATGTTAAAAATGTTGTTTCCTGGAAAACAGGTTATTTTAGTTTTTCAGAATTGTCTTTTAAAGAAACAATTAATCTTTTATCTAGATAGTATAATGTTGAATTTATTATTGAAAACAAAAATTTAGAAAAAATAAAATTCAATGGGGTATTAAGTAAAAATCAGCACATAGAATATATTTTGGAAACATTTAAAAACACAAATAATATAAAATATGAAATTAAAGAAAACAAAATTTATTTAAAATAAAAAGAAGGAATGAAGTCGTGGTCTCCTACAACTTTAACTTCATCCCTAAAGTAGTATTAATAATTAATCAATAACTAACAAACAAATTTATGAAAATTAATTTTACTGGCATTTTTCTTTTGATAAAAAAGAAAATATTTAAGTCAATTATGAGAGCATTAATATTCTTGTTTTGCACAATTACATTCGCAATTACCCCTAATAATGGTTTTTCACAAAATTCGAAGATCAATATTAGCCGTAATATGGAATTAACCATTGATCAGGTATTTGAATTGATAGATAGTCAAACTGATTATACATTTATTTATAGTACAGATTTGTTTACAAACTCCCCTTTAATTAAATTAAAAAAGGGAATAATTAAAACGGAGAAACTATTAAAGCTTAGTTTAGAAAACAGTGAATATACTTATTATTTGACAGATGATAATACCATTGTTTTAAAT
>DAIQBF010000269.1:0-2608 GCA_036781305.1 Lutibacter sp. | reverse complement strand
AAGGCTGTAGAAGAAATTGAAATTCAACAAATTACTTTAACAGGTACTGTTTTGGATGTAGGAGGAAACGTGTTACCTGGCGTAAATGTATTGGTTGAAAAAGTTGGGGGCAAATTAGCTAAAGGAGTAGCTACAGACTTTGACGGAAAATTTAGGATACAGGCTGAAAAAGGTGATCTTATACGATTTTCATACGTTGGATACATTACGCAAGAATTTATTATTGATAAGCAAACTGAATTTAATATCATTTTAAAGGAAGATGTTTCTAATATTAATGAAGTTGTGGTTGTTGGATATACTACCAAGTTTAGAAAGGATATAACAGGTTCTGTTTCTAAAATAGACATGAAAGCTATAGAAAAAACTTCAGCTGTCACTTTTGATAATGCCTTAGCAGGACAAACTTCGGGGGTATATGTTGTCCCTTCATCGGGGGAACCTGGTGCTGCTGCAAAAATTAGAATTAGAGGGATTACTTCTGTTTTAGGAAATAATGAACCTCTCTATGTAATTGACGGGATACCTTTTGAAATAGGTCAAGGATTGGGTAATGATACATACGCTAATACTTTTGATAATTCGTTTTCTCCTTTAGCAAGCATTAATCCACAAGACATTGAGTCAATAGACATCCTTAAGGATGCTTCTGCAACAGCTATTTATGGATCTAGAGGTGCAAATGGTGTTGTAATTGTCACCACTAAAAAAGGCAGCTATTCTTCCATACCTTCTATTAAAATGAGTGCCATTACAAGTATCTCAACGTTTGCTAAAAGCTATGATATGCTTAGTGCAGATGAATTAGGTAAAGTTGTTGAGCTTGCATACCAAAATGCTGGCACTACGCTTCCATCTCCTGAAGTATTGTTTCCATTTGGACAAAATGTTGATACGAATTGGGAAAAGGAAACCGACCAATTAGCTATTACGGAAAACTACTATATTAACGTAAATGGCGGATCTTTAATTAATAAAACCTTGTACTCGATTTCTGCCAATACTTTAAAGGAAAAGGGGGCTATCTATAATACTTATTTTAATAGAAATAATATAAGAACCAAATTAGAAACTGAACTTTCAAAAAATTTTAGAATTGGAAGTAATTTTAATTATAGTGATGCTAAAAGAAGAGGAAGTAACTCTCTTAACTATTATGAAATTGTAAGATATAGCCCATTTGTACCAATATATGATGATTTAGGTGATTATGCATTAATACCTGGGGGTTCTTCTAACCCTTATTCCAAAGCTAGATATAAATCTTACATTACAGACCAAAATTTAACACTTTCTTTGTTTGGTGAATATAAGTTAACTAAAGAGTTCTTTCTAAAATCACAGTATTCTTATAATAAAGCTGATGGGAAATCATTCTCTTATATCCCTAGCTATGACGCTACGCAGATTTACCTAAATACAAAAGGAACATTGTCTCAAACAGACACTAAATTTAGTACTAGAACATTTGACAACACCCTAAATTTCATAAAAAAAATAGAAAATCATAATATTAGTTCTGTCATAGGAGTTTCTTATACACAAACTAAAAGTGAATATTTAAATATTGAGGCTACAAATTTCCCTAATGATGACATTTCAATTACACCTGGAGCTGCATCGAAACAGACTTTATCATCTGGTGGAACCATTAGCGGCTTGTCATCTTATTTCTTAAGTATGAACTACAATTATTCCGATAAGTATTATGCGACTTTTACAGGAAGAGCTGATGAATCTACAAAATTTGGACCTAACAATCGTTGGGGGTACTTTCCTTCTGGAGCACTTGCATGGAGAATTTCAAATGAAAACTTTTTAAAAGATGTTGAAGCTATCGATGATTTAAAACTTAGAGTATCGTATGGCAAAACAGGATCTGCTAATTTTTCTGATTTTCAATATGCAACATTTTTTGAGACAGGAAGCCATTACAACAATCAAAATGGTGTAATTTCAAATACCATTCCTAATCCAGATATTAAATGGGAGACTACGAATCAACTTGATTTAGCTATTGATTTTTCTCTACTTGACCGAAGAATTAACGGTACTTTTGGCTACTATGATAAGGTAACAATCGGTCAGATTTTATACAAGGATATTGTTTTCGAAACTGGAGGACAAAATCAGTTTTCTAATATTGGAGACTTTTCAAATAAAGGTTTTGAATTTAGAATAAGCGCAGATGTTTTTAGTGACAAAAACTTTCAATGGACTACTGAACTTAACGTTTCTAGCATAAAAAGCAAGGTTTTAAAACTGAACGACGGATACTATAGAGATTTAGAAGAAGGAGAGTCAATAGGTAACTTTCGAGGTTATTTAACCGATGGAATTTTTCAAAACCAAAGCGAAATAGATGCTTTAAATACGGCATCTTCTTCTGGAGTTTATCAGAGTGCAGGAACAGCGCCTGGTGATTATAAATTTGTGGATGTAAATAATGATGGCTTCATTAGCAATGATGATGTTACAAAAATAGGAAATCCAGAGCCAGATCTTTTTGGTGGATTTATAAATACACTCAGATTTGGTAATTTTGAACTTTATGCCCTATTTAATTTTAGTGTAGGAAACTCAGTTGTAAATAATAACAGACAATATT
>DAIQBF010000268.1:0-3985 GCA_036781305.1 Lutibacter sp. | reverse complement strand
TCAATTGTTTATCACATTTTCTTTTTCTTATGTGCGACCGTCCATTTAATATTTATAAATGGGAATAATTTTATATCTAGGCATATTAGACATTTAATTGTTCTTTTATTCTGGGCGTTCCCTTGCAGGTCGGGTCTTCACTACTCGCTTTTTTTGTTGTGAAAAACAAAAAAAAAGAGCTCAAACAAGCCGTTCAGTCCCTAACGCGAATTTAATTGCGAATTCAGATTTAAGAATTACGATTTACGATTTTTCAACCAAACAAATGCACAATTGAGCGCTTCACCCATTGAAAAATTACCCTCGCACCACCTGGCCCATCGCTAAAAATGTATCCCATACATTTTTTTAACGCTCTGTCCCCCTTCGGGGGTTAGGGGGCTTTGTAACAGCCCTCACAACTGCCTTATCGCCATAACGTTCCCTTATTTTATCCATGGCCTGATATAAATTTACCATTTTGGCATTGTCTTCAAACAAATTAATTTGCTGTCCGCCGCCTACCAAATCGCTAAACTTCACGCCTACCAACCTAACCAATAACCGCCTTTGGTACAGGCTGTTATAAAGTTCCATAACAACCGGTAAAATAGCATGGTCTGCCGAACTATACGCTATTTTCTTTTGTTTTGTATAGGTTTGAAAATCGGAATAGCGGATTTTAAAAGTAACGCACGCAGTTAATTTATTACTTCTGCGCAACTGAAAAATCAAACTTTCTGTCATGGCAACAATATTGCTTTTTAGTTTTTCAAGATCTGTGGTGTCTTTTTCAAAGGTGTTTTCTGTTGAAATGGATTTTCGTTCATGATATTTAATCACAGGAGAATTATCTATGCCATTTGCTTTTTTCCAAATGCCGCTGCCGTGTTTTCCAAAAACTTTGGTCATCATGTCAATCGGCATTTCCTGAACGGTTTTTATGCGTTTAATCCCCAAGTCGCAGAGTATATTGTAGGTTTTTTCGCCCACCATAGGAATTTTACGGACAGATAGCGGCGCCAAAAAAAACTTTTCGGTGCCGCTGTTTATTTTCATTTCATTGTTGGGTTTTGCTTCTCCTGTGGCGATCTTTGAAACGGTTTTGTTTACAGACAAGCCAAAAGAAATGGGCAATCCGGTTTCTTTCATTATTTTTTTACGCAATTCCGAAGCCAATTGATGACAGCCAAAAAACTTGTCCGTTCCCGTTAAATCTATATAAAATTCGTCTATTGAAGCTTTTTCATATAAAGGAACAGATTCCTGAATCACTTCCGTCACCAACTTTGAGAAATTGGTGTAAATGCCCGAATTGCCGCGCAACACAATGGCTTCCGGACATAATTGTTTTGCCATACGCATGGGCATTGCCGAATGAACGCCAAACTTTCTGGCTTCATAACTGCAAGAAGCCACCACGCCTCTATCGGAAATCCCGCCGATTAAAATGGGTTTCCCTTCCAATTTGCTGTTGATTTTTCGTTCGCAGGATACAAAAAAGGCATCCAAATCCATATGTACAATAGATCGTTCCAAAGTGCTCATATCATTATTTTTTTAGGAATGTCGGCATATTTCGGATCTTGGATAATTGCCAGTTTCTCCATTTTTTCTATTTCAACCGTGATACAATCAAATTCTTCCACAACTTTCCCCGTTAATTCATACACGCCTCTTCCTTTAAAGGGATATTTTTTGGCGGCTGGCGGAAAATGAACGGTATCAAGATGATCTCCTTTTACATCTACAAAATTTCCGAAATACATTAAATTGCCTTTGGAAGTGCTTACTCTTTTTGCCGTCACATAATACCCGTAAACCGTCACCGTTTTTCCGATATAATGCACCAATTCATTTGCAAGCAATTGTTGGAGAATTGGTCGGGTCAATAAATCAAAAGGACTGCACAACGGAAAACCCAGATATTGGATTTCGTCAAAGGCATCTTCAAATTGGCCGCAACTGAGTTGTGGCGTGTTATAAACCATTTTTTCCGATTTAAAAAGTGTGGAAACATGTTCCTCCAAACACACTTTATTCACTTTCATATAAGCTTCCCATAACAATTCGCGTTTATTTCTCCCTGTAAACTGAAAGGCATTTATTTTAATTAAAATTGAGAGCTGTTCCAACGAAATAGCAACGCGTTCAATAAAATCATCCAAATCCAGAAACAATCCGTTTTTATTTCGCTCATTTACAATTTTTGTCGCATTTTTCAATTCAAAACTTTCCAGCATCATAAAACCCAAATAAATAGCATTCCCTTCTATATGATTCTGGTAATAAGACTTGTTAATGGTTGGCGGGTGAATAATTCCGCCGTTCATCCGCGCCTCGTGTACATAATATTCCGGTTGGTAAAATCCGCCGAAATTATTAAGCGTCGCCACCAAATATTCCAGCGGATAATAGGCTTTTAAAAACAGGCTTTGGTAACTTTCAACGGCATAGGAAGCCGAATGGCCTTTGGCAAAAGCGTAACCGGCAAAACTCTCAATTTGCCGCCAAATTTCTGACGTCAGCTCGTAATTGTGTCCTTGGTTTTTACAATTTTCAAAAAACTGGCTTTTCACTTTTAAAAATTCCTCTCTCGACCTGAATTTTCCGCTCATTCCGCGCCGTAACATATCTGCTTCCCCCAAACTTAATCCGCCAAAATGATGCGCCACTTTTATCACATCTTCCTGATAAACCATAACGCCGAAAGTTTCCGGCATTATTTTAAGCAAGATCGGATTAGCTTCTTTTCTGCGTTCGGGATTTCTGTATCTTAAAATATATTCCCGCATCATCCCAGATTTTGCAACACCCGGCCGTATCACCGAACTTGCCGCCACCAATCCCAAATAATTATCGACCTGCAATTTTTTTAGCAACATCCGCATCGCGGGAGATTCCACATAAAAACAAGCAATGGCCTTGGCGTTTTTCAACAAGTTTTTAATTTTTGGATCTTCCTTGAAGCGTTTTATGTCGTGAATGTCAATATCGGGATGCATTGGCTGGTTGTATTTTACAATGTCAACAGCTTCCCTTATTTTTCCCAAACCGCGCTGGCTCAAAATATCAAATTTATACAAGCCAATATCTTCTGCCACAACCATATCAAACATAGTGGTCGAAAACCCTTTTGGAGGTAAATAAGTGGCTGTATAATAATCAATTGACTTTTCTGAAATTAGAATTCCACCGGGATGAATACCCAAATAATTTGGAAATCCCTGAATGTGTTTGCTGTAAACCAACACCAATTTCGACAAGCCGTCCAATTCATTTGGGTTGAAATTCCCTATGGAAAGCTTGTCAATTTCTTCTTTCGGAAGTCCGAAAACTTTCCCCAATTCCCGAACCGAAGCCCTGTATTTAAAAGTGTTGTAAACAGCAATCAACGAGGTGTTTTTAAATCGATTAAAAATAAAATTCATCACATCATCTCGGTCGCGCCAGGAAAAATCCAGATCGAAATCGGGCGGATTTATCCTGTGCAAATTGATAAAACGTTCAAAATATAAATCCAGTTCTATGGGATCAACATCGGTAATTCGCAACAAATAGGCCACAAGGCTGTTGGCGCCGCTTCCCCTGCCAACATAGTAATATTTTTTGCTTCGGGCATATTTCAATATTTTCCAATTGATTAAAAAATAGGAAACAAATTCCTTTTGCTGAATCATTTCAAGCTCTTTTTCCAATCGGGTAAACACGCGTTTTCCCAATTTTTTATACCGATAATTTAAGCCGTCATAAGCCAGTTTTTTCAGCAGTTTAAAATCTAATGCTGAATTATTGCTGTAGGTTTTCTGATTTTTTGGCGCATTTTTGGAAAAATCAAAATCGATGTGGCAATGGTTCAAAATATGTTCTGTGTTTTCAATAATTTGCGGATATTCCCCAAACATATTTTTCAATGCTTTTTCAGAAGTCATCACATCCGATGCTTCTCCCTGCTCCGATTTTGGCAGTTTGCTCAGCAAAACATTGTTGTCGATGGCTCGCAACA
>DAIQBF010000267.1:0-4063 GCA_036781305.1 Lutibacter sp. | reverse complement strand
GAATGATTAATGGCGAACTACAGCTGTACCAACAAAAAAATAAAAATTAAACAGATGAAAATTAAACTGTTGGCCATTGGCAAAACCGATGATAAAAATTTACAAACCTTAATTGAAACCTACCAGAATAGGCTAAAGCATTATATCAATTTTGACATTGATTTAATCCCCGATATAAGAAATGCCAAAAACCTAAGCGAAACGCAACAAAAGGAAAAAGAAGGGGAACTCATCTTAAAAAATTTAACGGCAACAGACATATTGATTTTATTGGATGAAAAAGGAATCCAATTTAGTTCTGTCACTTTTTCTGAGTACCTTCAAAAAAAAATGAATGCAGGCGTAAAACAATTGGTGCTGGTTATTGGCGGTCCGTACGGATTTTCGGAAGCCGTGTACAATCAGGCACAAGGAAAAATATCCTTGTCAAAAATGACTTTTTCACACCAAATGATTCGTTTGTTTGTTGTTGAACAGCTTTATAGGGCCTATACAATTTTAAATAATCAACCATACCATCATGAATAAATTAAAACTGGTTTTCGCCACAAATAACCAACATAAATTAATGGAAGTTCGGGCAATGCTGACAAACTTTGAAATTGTTGGCTTGGCCGATATCAATTGTTTTGAAGACATTCCAGAAACTGCCGATACCTTGGAAGGAAATGCCATTTTAAAGGCCAATTTTATCACCGAAAAATATGGATTGGATTGTTTTGCTGATGATACCGGATTGGAAGTTGAAGCTTTAAATAAGGAACCCGGAGTGTATTCTGCCCGTTATGCGGGGGAAGAAAATAATTCTGAAGCAAACATGAATAAATTATTGAATAACCTTAAGGGTAATCCACACCGAAAAGCACAATTTAAGACGGTAATTGCCCTAAATATTCAAGGAAAACAGTTTATATTTGAAGGAATTTGCAAAGGCACAATATTAACAGAAAAGAAGGGAGAACGCGGTTTTGGCTACGACCCCATTTTTATGCCAGATGGTTATAAAACTTCATTTGCAGAAATGGCCATGGCTGAAAAAGGAATTATCAGCCATCGCGGAAAAGCAATTGAAAAATTAGTTATATTTTTAAACGAGCATTCTTGGTAAATCCGATTAAATCATATAGAAACACATTTATTATTTTAATGGGAATACTTCTGCTTATTTTTATCGTAAATATAAGTTTGGGCTCTGTTTATATTCCCTTGAAACAATTATTTCTTGCCTTTATAAATGGTGAAGTAGAAAAGGAATCATGGAAGTCAATTGTACTTAATTACAGGTTACCAAAGGCGATTACGGCAATTATTGTGGGATCCGGATTGTCGATCAGCGGCTTGTTGATGCAAACACTTTTCAGGAATCCATTAGCTGGGCCGTTTGTTTTGGGAATCAGTTCGGGCGCAAGTTTGGGCGTTGCCATATTGATATTAGGTGCCTCATTTTTTGGCGCAACTGCCGCCGGTTTTGCATTTAGCAGCTGGGGACAAGCGGTTGCGGCAAGTCTTGGTGCATTTTTAGTGCTTTCGGCAGTGATGCTGGCAGCCATAAAAGTCAGGAACACCATGTCAATTCTAATAATCGGATTGATGTTTGGAAGTTTAACAGCTTCCGTAATTAGTGTATTGGCCTATTTTAGCAGTGCCAATCAGTTGCAACAATATCTATTTTGGAGTTTTGGCAGCTTGGGAAATTTAAGCTGGAATGAAATTTTAGTGCTTTTAATCATTTTTTTGATTGGAATGACCTTGGTAATTTTCATTATAAAACCTTTGAACAGCTTGCTTTTGGGAGAAAATTACGCTAAAAGCATGGGCGTTAACGTAAAACAAACCCGAAATATAACCTTAATTTCCACCAGCTTATTAACTGGCGTTATTACAGCTTTTTCCGGGCCAATTGCCTTTATAGGTTTGGCCGTTCCACATTTGACAAAACTGCTTTTCAGCACCTCCAACCACAAAATATTGTTGCCTGCAGTCGCCATAAGCGGCGCCATCATTATGCTTATTTGCGACAGTATCGCCCAATTGCCGACCAGCGAATATACCTTGCCCATCAACGCAATAACCTCCTTATTTGGTGCGCCCATAATTATTTGGTTATTGATCAGGAAACGAAAAATAAGTTATTAATGGAATTGAAAGCCCAACATATCATAAAAACTGTTAATTTAAGCATTGGATACGCTTCTAAAAAGAAAGTGAACACCATTGCCGCTAACTTGAATATTGAATTGGGTAAAGGAGAATTGGTGTGTTTGCTGGGGAAAAACGGCATTGGAAAATCGACTTTATTAAGAACCCTAACAAAAGTTCAACCGGCTTTAAGCGGTGAAATTTTCATTAATAACAACAACTTAAAAACTTTAAACAGCATTGATTTGGCAAAATCGCTCAGTTTGGTTTTAACAGAGCATTTACCCGAAAGCAACTTGTCGGTTTATGAATTGGTGGCATTGGGACGGCAGCCTTATACCAATTGGGTTGGCAATTTGTCGGAAACGGATTTAAAATTTATCGATAACGCTTTAGAACAAACCAATACAAAACATTTAACAAACTCAAAATACTACGAGTTAAGCGATGGGCAGCTTCAAAAAGTGTTAATTGCCAGGGCATTGGCGCAAAATACAGACATTATTATTTTAGATGAGCCAACCGCGCATTTAGACATTCACCATACCGTTGAAACGTTTGCATTGTTGAAACAATTGGCCAAAGAATTTAACAAAACCATTATTATTTCAACCCATGAAATAAATTTGGCTTTGCAGCTGGCTGATATTTTATGGTTGATGACACCTTCTAACTTTAGGGCAGGTTCCACTCAAAGTTTAATTGAAAACAACAGTCTGGACCAACTTTTTGATTCTGACCTGATCAGCTTTAACAAAACTTTAAAGCAGTTTACCGTCTCTAATTCCTACTAATTTTGATATATTTGATAAGTTTATAAAATTCTAAAATGAAAAAAGCCCTATTTATTGCTGTTTTATCAATTCTGTTAAGTTGTGGTTTTAGCAATCATGTTATTGCCCAGGCAGCCGAATCTACTGAAATTACCGGAAAATTGGCACAAAAATTTGCTGAAGGAATTATTGAAGCCAATTTAAAAACACATCTTTATATAATTGCTTCGGATGAATTTGAAGGAAGAAATACTGGCGAACCCGGACAAAAATTGGCGGCGGAATATATAAAAAACTTTTATATTGAAAGAAATATCGCCTCTCCTCTAGGTAAAAATAATTATTTTCAAACAATTTCTAAGGAACATTTACGTAGGAATTTGAATCCCTCAGAAAATGTGGTTGCTTTTATAAAAGGTTCTGAATACCCTGACGAAATTATAGTGATTTCGGCACATTATGACCATCTCGGATTGGATAAGGATGGTGAAGTTTATAATGGTGCTGATGATGATGGCTCAGGAACTGTGGCCGTTATGGCGATTGCAGAGGCCTTTCAAAAAGCCGTTGAAGATGAGAACGGACCTAAACGATCAATTTTATTTTTACACGTTACCGGTGAGGAAAAAGGATTGCTTGGTTCTAAATATTATACGAATTTCCCTATTTTTCCCTTAGAAAATACGGTGGTCGATTTAAATATTGATATGATAGGGCGTTCGGACAAAGCGCATGAAAACCATCCAAATTATGTATATTTAATTGGTTCAGACAAGTTAAGTACCGAATTGCACCAATTGTCTGAAGAAATGAACAACAAGTTCACCAAACTAAATTTAGATTACACCTATAATTTGGACAGTGATCCAAATCGATTTTATTACCGCTCTGACCATTACAATTTTGCAAAAAATAATATCCCCGTCATTTTCTATTTCAATGGCACCCACGAAAATTATCACCGCATAAGCGACACGCCCGATAAAATTAATTATGAATTATTGGCAAAAAGAACGCAATTGGTGTTTTATACCGCTTGGGAAATCGCCAATAGGCAAAATAGGATTAGGGTTGATAAATAGCTAGTTATCCTATCCCCAGCCCTTTCTAAAGGAAAGGGAGCTTGATAGAATTTTTAAAATCTTTTAACT
>DAIQBF010000266.1:0-4107 GCA_036781305.1 Lutibacter sp. | reverse complement strand
GATAATATAAGAGATGAGACACGGAAAGAAATTTAATCACTTAGGCAGAAAAACCGCACATAGAAAGTCTATGTTTGCTAATATGGCTTGTTCTTTAATTGAGCATAAGCGCATTAATACCACTGTTGCGAAAGCAAAAGCTTTACGTCAATTTGTGGAGCCTTTAATTACAAAGTCTAAAGAAGACACCACGCATAACCGCAGGGTTGTGTTTAGCTATTTGAGAAATAAGTTTATGGTTACCGAATTATTTAAAGAAGTTTCCGTGAAAGTAGCTGACAGACCTGGAGGTTATGTTCGTATTATCAAATTGGGAAATCGTCAAGGGGATAATGCGCCTATGGCTATGATTGAATTGGTGGATTACAATCCAAATTACAATCCAAACAACAAAGCTAAAAAGAAAACCACCCGAAGAGGTAAAACTAAAAAAGTGGAGGAAACTGTTGAAGTTAAAACAGAAAGCAAAGAATAGATTTAATGATCAGACATTAGTCATATTAAAAGGATAAATTATTTATAGTTTATCCTTTTTTTTATATTTAAATTTGACCCGATTAATAAAAAAGGCAACTAAAACGAATGAAATATACAAAACGTAAAAGGGCAATGCTGCTTTTGGCCGATGGAACAATTTTTGAAGGAAAATCAATAGGGAGAGATGGCACCGCTTATGGAGAAATCTGTTACAATACCGGTATGACTGGTTATCAGGAAATTTTTACAGATCCTTCTTATTTTGGGCAGTTAATGCTTGCCACAAATGCACATATTGGAAATTACGGTGTAAATGAAGAAGAAATTGAATCGGATTCCATAAAAATTTCAGGATTGGTCTGTAAAAATTTTAGTTTTAATTATTCAAGAGAAAATGCACAAGATTCCTTGGATAATTATTTTGAAAAGCAAAATTTAATGGCTATTTCTGATGTTGACACAAGAGCCGTTGTGCGTTATATTAGAGATAAAGGCGCAATGAATGCCATCATTTCCACGGAAACGGATATTGATGCCTTAAAAGAAAAATTGCTGGCAGTTCCTGATATGAAAGGTTTGGAATTGGCTTCAAAAGTTTCCACAAAGGAATCTTATTATTTTGGTGACGAAAACTCAAGCTATAGAATTTCGGCCCTCGATTTGGGAATTAAAAAGAATATTTTAAGAAATTTGGCGAAAAGAGATTGTTATATAAAAGTATTTCCTTTTAATGCGACTTTTGAAGAAATGAATTCATTTAATCCCGATGGTTTTTTCTTGTCAAACGGCCCAGGAGATCCAGAACCCTTAATAGAAGCGCAACAAGTTGCAAAAGAAATTATAAATAGAAATTTGCCATTGTTTGGAATTTGTTTGGGACACCAGATTATCGCTTTAACAAATGGTATTTCTACCCTTAAAATGCATACGGGCCATCGCGGAATAAATCATCCCGTAAAAAATATCATTTCTGGAAAAGGTGAAATAACCTCGCAAAATCATGGCTTTGTTGTCAATAAGGAAGAGGTTGAAAAACATCCCGATTTTGAAATTACCCATGTTCATTTAAATGATGGTACATTGGCAGGAATGCGAATGAAAAATAAAAATTGTTTTTCGGTGCAATACCACCCTGAAGCAAGTCCGGGACCGCACGATTCATCATATTTATTTGATCAGTTTCTGGAAAACATAAAAGCATTTAAAAAATAGATTCAAAAAGTCGTTTGCCAAAGATTTATATTTTTTATTAATCCAAAACGAAAACGTTATCGTATTAATAGGTTAGTTTAACTAAAATCTGACCTGAAATTTGTAACTTGCAGTAATAAAAAATAATTTAAAATTAAATAAAATGAGTATAATTTTAGGTGTTCATGCACGTCAAATATTTGATTCACGAGGCAATCCAACTGTAGAAGTTGATGTTATTACCGAAAATGGAATTTTAGGCAGGGCCGCAGTGCCTTCGGGCGCTTCAACTGGAGAACACGAAGCAATGGAATTGCGTGATGGCGGTAAAGATTATATGGGAAAAGGAGTACTCACAGCCGTAAAAAATGTTAATGAAATTTTAGCGGAAGAAATTATTGGCATGTCAGTTTTTGAACAAAACTTGATTGATGCTGCGATGATTCAATTAGATGGCACAAAAAATAAATCTAAATTGGGTGCTAACGCTATTTTAGGTGTTTCATTGGCAGTTGCAAAAGCTGCTGCAAATGAATTGGGAATGCCATTGTATCGTTATGTTGGTGGCGTAAGCGCAAATACGTTGCCAGTTCCTATGATGAATATTATAAATGGAGGTTCACACTCAGATGCGCCCATTGCGTTTCAGGAATTTATGATTATGCCTATAAAAGCAAAAAATTTTACGGAGGCAATTAAAATGGGTACTGAAATATTCCATAATTTAAAAAAATTACTTCACGATAGAGGTTTAAGCACAGCTGTTGGTGATGAAGGTGGTTTTGCGCCAACTTTTGAAGGAACCGAGGATGCCATTGAAACGGTTTTGAAAGCAATTTCAAATGCAGGATACAAACCCGGCGTAGAAGTTAAATTGGCATTGGATTGTGCTGCGGCAGAATTTTATGTAAATGGAAAATATGACTATACAAAGTTTGAGGGAAATAAAGGAGTTATAAGAACGTCTGAACAACAAGCGGATTATTTGGCGGAATTGGCTTCAAAATACCCAATTATCTCTATTGAAGACGGTATGGATGAAAACGACTGGGATGGATGGAAATATTTGACCGATAAGATTGGCGATAAAGTCCAATTGGTTGGGGATGATTTATTTGTAACGAATGTTGAAAGACTTTCAAGAGGCATTGAAAACGGAATTGCCAATTCTATTTTAATTAAAGTAAACCAAATAGGAACTTTAACCGAAACAATTGCAGCCGTAAATATGGCGCATAATGCGGGTTATACTTCTGTAATGTCTCATCGCTCAGGAGAAACTGAAGACAATACCATTGCAGATTTGGCAGTGGCATTAAATACGGGTCAAATTAAAACCGGATCCGCTTCTCGTTCAGACAGAATGGCAAAATACAATCAATTATTAAGAATTGAAGAAGAACTTGGAAGCACTGCTTATTACCCGCAAGAAAATGCATTTAAAATTTAAGGATTCTTAATTATATGGCAAGAAAGTCGAGAATTCTCTCGACTTTCTTTTTGTAAGTAACATTGTTTATGTATAATTGGCATAATTTGCAAAACATTGACTTAAATCATATAAATTCCTTATAAAATATATTAGATTCGTGATATTTAACAATAAATAATTTAATAACATTAATATATCTATATAAACGATGTCAGATAAAGCGATTTTAGAATTTAACGGCAAAAAATATGAGTTTCCAGTTTTAGTAGGAACTGAAGACGAAATAGCCATTGATATTTCAACATTAAGATCCGTTACCGGAGGCTTAATCACATTAGATACTGGTTTTAAGAATACAGGTTCCTGCGCCAGTAAAATAACTTTTTTAGATGGTGAAAAAGGAATTTTAAGACACAGAGGATATTCCATAGAGGATTTGACTAAAAAAGCGTGTTTTTTAGAGGTGGCTTTCTTAGTCATTTTTGGAGAGCTTCCAACAAAAGAAGAATTCAAGAAATTTCAGGCCGATATCAAGAAAAATTCAATGGTAAATGAGGAAATGAAAGATATCGTTGAAGGTTTTCCTAAGTCAACTCACCCAATGGGGATGTTGTCTAGTTTAACAAGTGCGCTTACTGCCTTTAACCCAGGTGTTGTAAATGTGAACTCAACAGAAGATATGTACAATGCAGTCACTAAAATATTAGGAAAATTTCCGGTATTGGCAACTTGGGCACATAGAAGAAATCACGGATTGCCATTAAATTATTCTGACAATTCATTGGACTACATTTCAAATATCATGCAATTGATGTTTAAATTGCCAACAGAACAATATGTGATAAATCCAATTGCAGTTAAAGCACTAGATGAATTGCTTATTTTGCACGAAGATCATGAACAAAACTGTTCCACCTCAACCGTACGTATGGTGGGCTCTTCTGGGGCAGGATTGTTTGCGTCGGTTTCTGCGGGAGTTTCTGCATTGTGGGGACATCTTCACGGTG
>DAIQBF010000265.1:0-4143 GCA_036781305.1 Lutibacter sp. | reverse complement strand
TACACAAGCCTAAAACCAATCCTTAAAGAAGATTTTAGTCTTTTCCCTAAGGCTGAAAAAACGATTGGATTTAAAAATGTAAAAGACTATTTGATCAATGATATTGATTCTTATACCCTAATTTTTGTTGACGGTGAATTCAATTCATTTTTATCGGAAACTACGCATGACGACTGTGATATTTGTGTGTTGTCTTCTGCGTTGGCAAGACCGAAATATAAAATGGTCATCGACAATTATTTAAATACCATTGCCAACAAAAACAACAGTTTGTCGGAATTGAATACCGCTTTTGTCAAAGAAGGCGCTTTCATCAATATTCCAAAAAACACGATTGTCCACAAACCGATACAAATCATCAATTTTTCGACAGGAAGCGAAAAAGAAGTGTTGCTGCAGCCAAGAAATTTAATTGTTGTTGGTGAAAATTCACACGTTCAAATTATTGAACGCCACCAAAATTTATCTAAAAATACCACGCTCACAAATTCAGTCACCGAAATTTTTGTCCATAAAAGAGCCATTGTGGATTATTATAAAATTCAAAATGACACTGATGAATCCTCTTTAATCGACAGCACTTTTATTACACAAAAACAACAGAGTGTGGCATCGGTAAATACTTTTTCATTTGGAGGAAAAATGACCAGAAACAATTTAGAATTCTACCACGAAGGAGAAAATATCACTTCCAACCTAAATGGAATTACTATTTTAAACAACAAACAACATGTTGATAACCACACACTTGTAGATCACAAATCGCCAAATTGTGAAAGTCACGAATTATATAAAGGCATTTATGCCGATAAATCTATCGGTGTTTTTAACGGAAAGGTAATTGTGCGGCAAGCTGCCCAAAAAACCAATGCTTTCCAACAAAATAATTCTATCCTAATTGATGACGGCGCTGCCATAAATTCAAAACCTCAATTAGAAATTTTTGCTGATGACGTAAAATGTTCCCATGGTTGCACCATTGGACAATTGGATGAAAGTGCCTTATTTTACATGCAATCGCGAGGTATTCCTAAAAAGGAAGCCAAAGCATTATTGCTATATGCCTTCGGAAACGATGTGGTTGAAAAAATTAAAATTCCGCAGTTAAAAACCTTAATTTCTAAGCTTATCGCCAAAAAATTAAACGTACAGCTGGGATTTGAACTGTAAAGCCCAAAACTACTGAAAGGGTGGGGGACTTAAGCAGAAAGTAGGGACAGGTCGCGACCTATCCGATCTAAATATAAAAAAGCTGGAAAACCAAAACCGGAAATCGGAAGTTGAAAATGCGAAAGAAAAGAGAGACTAAAACACAAAAAAAATTAGCCGATAGGTTATGAACACTAACAACCAAGATACTTAGAGCCTACAACTTAAACCATATAACTTTACTGAATAGCGCCTAATACCTCTTTCAAAAAAGTATCAACATCAAAATCCGGATTTTCTGCCAAACCAAACCTCACAACCACTAAATCTTTTGAAGGAATTATAAAAATATATTGACCTTGATAGCCATTGCATGAAAATAAATCTTTGGGAACATTTGGATATTTACCGCCGGCATTTAACCAAAAATGCGCACCGTATTGTCCGTTTGAACCATTTGTTGGGGTTGCAGCATATTTAACCCAAGATTCGTTGAGCAGTTGCTCGCCATTCCAATTTCCATGGTGCAAATACAACAAACCAAATTTTGCCCAATCGCGGGCAGTTGCCCAACTGTATGAGGAGCCAACGTAATTTCCAGCCAAATCGGTTTCAATGACCATAGAATTCATGCCAATTTTATCGACGAGTTCCGCATACCAATAATCCAAATATTCTTGGTGCGTCTTAAATTGATTTCTAATAAATCCAGACAGTAAATTTGTGGTTCCAGATGAATAGTTCCAACTTTCATTTGGTTTACCTATAAGGGGTTTATTTAATTGCGTTTTAGTCATATCAGAGGCTAAAAACAACATTTTTGTGACGTCAGAAATGGTATTATAATTTTCCTCCCATTCCAATCCGCTGTTCATTTGCAATAAATTGTTCAAGGTGATTTTTGAGCGATCATCATTTTCCCATTCAGGAAATAACTTGTTTTGGTTTAGTGAAATTTTTCCTTGTTTCTCCAAAATTCCCAAAACAGCACTTGTAATGCTTTTGGTCATTGACCAGCCTAACAATTTTGTTTCCCGTGAAAATCCGGGCGCATATTTTTCAGCGATAACTTGATCTTTGTAAAGCACCAAAACGGCCCTAGTTTTTTTTACTACTTCATAACCCTCACAATCAAAAGCATTTTCCACGGCCATTTTCAGTAATTTATTATCAACATTGTCGAAAATCGTATCCTTTTCAGGTGAATTTCCATAAGGATAAGGCAAACTGCTTTGTGAGATTTTTCGGTTTGGTTTAAATGTTATACGCTGAATTTCCCCTTCAGGAATCAATATACATCCAATTCCTTCCTGATAAACCGCCCTTCTGGGTTTTAGGCCAAAAACTGTTGAAGTCACCGACTTTTCTTCGAAATTAATTTTATTGTTCGCGTAATTAACCAAATCAATGTCGTTATCTCCCGCTTCAATGGACGCTAAATCCCTTCCGGCTACAAAAGTGCAGGAACACACGCTTTTGGCCGCAAAACCGGTAATGATGTCCAATCTTGGATAGTTGACGTAAACAACATAAACAAGTGCTAGAAAAAGAAGTAACAGACCGTATTTTGCTATTTTTTTCATGATAAGTTTGGCTTAAATATTCCATAAAAATAACATTTATTTTGTTAGTTCAAAAAAAGAATTTTCATCGGTTAACTATTTGGTTGAACTAAATAATTCGTTTGTTGTTAAGCCTTCGCATTTACCAAATTTTATCATTCAGGAATTGAATAGAAATCGCGGATTTGTGAAAAAATTATTTTCAGAAGAAATTCCAAATATTGACAAAATAGAAAACAGACAGAAATACCACTAAATATAATTGTGGAAATCCCTTTTTTTGTTAGAAAAAAACCATTATTTAGTCCTTTATTATAAACAGGCTGGCAGTTTGGAGCTTTCAAAAATCCACTTAATGCCTTTCTTTTTAAATAATTACCGAAACATTAAGATTTTAAATAAATTGAAAAAGAAATAATAACCTAAATTTGTTTCGATAAAAAGAGAAAATATGGACGATAAAATAGTAGTTGTTAAAAAAATTTCAGGCGATTTAGAACCCTTTTCGATACAAAAACTTTCCAAATCTCTTAGAAATAGCGGCGCTTCAAGTCAGGAAATTGAAAAAATTGTGGATGCGGTGCAACCTGAACTATATGACGGAATTTCTTCGAACTTAATCTATAGAAAAGCCTTTCGCCTATTGAAAAAACACAATCGGGTTTCCGCTTCAAAATACAGTTTAAAAAGAGCGATTTTCGACTTAGGCCCTACGGGTTTTCCTTTTGAAAGATTGATTAGTGCCTTATTAAAACAAAAAGGATATAAAACCAAGATCGGCGAAATTTTAAATGGTGAATGCATTACCCATGAAATAGATGTTCTGGCGGAAAAAGACGGCAATGTTTATACCGTTGAATGCAAATTTCATACAGATCCTTCCACAGTAAGCAATGTGAAAATTCCGCTGTATATCAATTCAAGATTTCTTGATGTTCAAAAAGCATGGAACAATTCCGGTAACAAAACCCATTTAAAACAAGGTTGGTTGGTAACAAACACGCGATTCACCAAAGACGCCATAGACTACGCAAATTGTGTTAATTTAACGCTGTTAAGTTGGGATTATCCCAAAAATAACGGCATAAAAAATAATGTCGATAAATATGGCTTATATCCCATAACCACGCTAACTTCTTTGACTAAAAGAGAAAAAACACAGCTTATGGAAAAAGATATTATCTTGGTAAAAGAGCTTTCAAAAAATCCGGATTCGCTTAATCATCTCAATTTTTCAGAAAAGCAAAAAGCTTTGGTTTTGGCTGAAGTGCATAAATTATGTCATTTATAATCTTTATGATACTTTTTGTTATAGGGCCTGCCTGCCTTTTGGAGGGCGTTCCCCCGCCGAAAAAGGCGGGGTCAGGCTTTATATAAGGTTTGCTGAAAATATATAAAAGCACTAATAATCAGCAAATTAGATTGTTTTTTA
>DAIQBF010000264.1:0-4145 GCA_036781305.1 Lutibacter sp. | reverse complement strand
GGCAAAAATTCTTGTTCGACAAAGGTCTTGTTCCTGTTGATGAGTATGCAAAAAAACTAATTAACCAGGGAATGATTATGGGAACGAGTGCTTTTGTATACCGTGTTGAAGGAGAGAATAAATTAGTTTCAAAAGGATTAGTGGAAAATCTAAATTTACAACCAATACATGCTGATGTTTCACTAGTAAACGCTTCTGACGAATTAGATATTGAAGCTTTTAAAAAGTGGCGACCAGAATATAAAAATGCCGAATTTATTTTAGAAGATGGAAAATATATCTGCGGCCGCGAAGTCGAAAAAATGTCGAAATCCAAATACAATGTGGTAAATCCGGATCAGGTTTGTGAGGAATATGGCGCGGACAGCTTAAGGATGTTCGAAATGTTTTTAGGTCCGCTGGAGCAGTCGAAACCTTGGAAAACTTCAGGAATTTCAGGAGTGCTTAGTTTTTTAAGGAAATTATGGAAACTTTACATTGTTGAAAATAAATTTTCAGTTTCAGAAGAAAATCCATCAAAAGAAGAGTTTAAAATCTTGCATAAAACCATTAAAAAAGTGGAAGAGGATATTGAAAATTTCTCCTTCAACACTTCGGTTTCAACTTTTATGATCGCGGTGAATGAATTAACCGCCCTAAAATGCAACAAACGCGCAATTTTGGAGCCAATGGCAATTCTTTTAGAACCTTATGCGCCGCATATTTCCGAAGAATTATGGAAAAATTTAGGACATACAACATCAATTTCGGCAGTTGATTTTCCTGTTTTTGAACCAAAATATTTGGTTGAAAGCATGAAGGAATATCCGGTTTCATTCAACGGTAAAATGCGATTTAAAATAGCATTGCCTTTGAATATCTCCGTAAAAGAAATAGAAGATGCGGTAATGGCCCACGAAAAAACACAAGAACAATTGCAGGGGCGTATTCCTAAAAAAGTAATTATTGTTCCGGGTAAAATTGTAAATATAGTAGGCTAAAACTCAAAATTTAAAACGAAATTAAATGATCGATAATTTCGAAATTATAGGATTGGTGGCTGGGATTTTAACAACCGCGGCTTTTGTGCCACAAGTGTATAAAACATGGAAGGCGAAATCTGCCGAAAGTTTGTCGTTAACCATGTATTTGGTGTTTCTTGTTGGGATAATTTTATGGCTGATTTACGGAATACATATTAATAGCTTGGCCATGATTCTAGCAAATGCGGTTACAGGTTTTTTGGCCTTGTTGCTTATTTTCTTTAAACTCAGGTATAAATAATGGTTATGGTATGTTTATTGTGATTTGACAGTACATTTATCAGTATATTTACTTCAAATTTTGGCATGAAAATCAAACGGCTTTCTTTACGTATTCGAATATTTTTAGCAATGATATTGTTAATATTATTTTCAACAATCTTAATTGGGTCCGTTACCGTTTATCAATATAAAGAACAAACCGACGAATACAATAAAGGAAGGTTAGAGCGAAAAGAAGAATCGGTTAATGCAGCGATCAATTATTGGCTTAACAGTGGCAATACATTTCCGTTGGAAACTAAAAACCTGCCTTATATTTTTAAAGATAAAATATATGAAATTTCCAATATTGAGAAATCAGAAATAAATATTTACGATTTAGAAGGAAATTTGGTAAAAAGTTCCCATTCCGGTTTTGTTAAAAGCGATGCTCCCATTAAGATTTCAGATACAATTTTAGATATTATTTCAAATAATGTTGAGCATATTCATGTTAACATAAAAACAATAAATGACAATAGCTTTCAATCTTCATTTTCCTATATAACCGACAATAAATTTAAACCCTTCGGAATTTTAAACATACGATATATCCAAGATAATACAGAGCAAGATAAAGACCTGGAAGAGTTTTTATACAGGTTGGGAATTGTGTATATTTTTATGTTTGTTTTTGCTATTTTATTGGCGTATTTTTTATCGAGCTATATTACAAGATCGTTAAAAGCCATAACGGAAAAAATTAGCCAAACGCGTTTAAGCAAACGAAACGAAAAAATTATTTTAAGAGATTCGAGCACGGAAATAGGCACTTTGGTAAACGCTTACAACGAGATGATTGACGAATTGGAAGAAAGTGCCGTAAAATTGGCAAAAAGCGAACGCGAACAAGCTTGGCGGGAAATGGCAAAACAAGTAGCGCATGAAATTAAAAATCCGCTTACGCCAATGCGTCTTACCGTGCAAAGTTTTCAACGGAAATTCGATCCCAACGACCCGAATATTCAGGATAAAATACATGAGTTCAGCAACATGCTAATTCAGCAAATTGACACCTTAAGCACCATTGCTTCGGCATTTTCAAATTTCGCAAATATGCCTGTCCAAAAACGGGAAAAAATTGATGTTGTGGTGGTTGTTAAGCAAGCTTTAGATATTTTTACGGAAGATTATATCTCTTTTTTTCCAAAGGAGAAGTCAATAATTGCCAAATTAGACAAAACACAAGTCATTAGAGTTGTAACTAACCTGGTTAAAAATGCCACGCAGTCTTTAGAGGAGGTTGAAAATAAAAAATTGGAAGTTACCGTTGCGGAAGACCATGAAAATATTTGCATAACAATTGCAGATAACGGCAAAGGAATCTCAGAGGAAGACGAAGAGAAAGTTTTTGAGCCTAAATTCACAACAAAAACAAGCGGTATGGGGCTGGGATTGGCTATGGCGAAAAATATTGTTGACGCATATAATGGCAGTATTTCATTTACTTCCCAAATTAATGTAGGAACCGTTTTTAAAGTTAAATTACCTAAAAATTAAATATTATGAATTTCGAAAACATCATTGTATCACAGCTGGAAAATATAGCGATAGTTACCATTAACAGGCCAACAAAATTAAATGCATTAAACAAAAAAACAATTGAAGAATTACATGTGGCTTTTAGCGCTTTGGAATCTGATGTCCATGTAAAAGCAATTATAATAACCGGTAGCGGTGAAAAGGCTTTTGTTGCCGGTGCCGATATTTCTGAATTTGCGAATTTTAATATGGTAGAAGGAACGGAATTGGCGCGACAAGGCCAAAAAATATTATTTGATTTTGTTCAAAATTTAAGCACGCCAGTTATTGCTGCCGTAAACGGATTTGCATTAGGAGGCGGATTGGAATTGGCGATGGCGGCACACTTTAGGGTTGCAAGCAACAACGCAAAAATGGGATTGCCAGAAGTTTCTTTAGGCGTGATTCCCGGTTATGGCGGCACTCAAAGATTGCCACAATTGGTGGGGAAAGGAAAGGCCATGGAAATGATTATGACTGCAGGAATGATTTCTGCTGAAGAAGCTAAGGAATGGGGTTTGGTAAATTATGTGCTGGAACAAGAAGAATTATTGCCGTTTTGTGAAAAATTGGCCGGTAAAATTTCTCGAAACTCTTCCATCGCTATCGCTGCAGCAATTAGGGCAATAAATGCCAATTACACCAATTGCGTAAACGGATTTGCCGTTGAAATTGAACAATTCGGACTCAGTTTTGAAACCTCAGATTTTAAGGAAGGCACAACAGCATTTTTGGAAAAGCGAAAACCTGATTTTGAGTAAAGTTAAAAGCTCAAAGCTCGAAGTTAAAAGTGCAAAGTCAAAAGTTGTAAAATGAAACCTGAATTTGAAGGAAAAAAGAAAATAGAATATAGAATAAAGAGAAAAGACTTAAAAACTTAGAACTAAAACTGTAAACTGAGAGTGAAGACTGAAAACTGAAAACTAATCCCTCTCCATCATGCCCAAAACCCTGTTTATTTGCTTGAATCTTTTGGAATAATACGCTTCCTTAATAGAGGAAACAATGACACCCAAATGAACGGATGAGTGAATAAATTTTATTTCGTCTCCAATAATTTCAGTAATCATCCCTACATGGTTGATAGCTCCTCTACCATTGGTGGCAAAAAATATTAAATCGCCAATTTGCGCCTGCGATTTTTGTACTTTAGTGCCTATTTTAGCTTGTTGATTGGACGATCTTGGCAGGGTAAAGTCTATTTCTTTAAAGGCGGTAAAAATCAATCCAGAACAATCAAAACCGCTAAAAGTTGTGCCGCCTCTTCTGTATTTTGTGCCCAAATTTATTGAAGCGGTTTCTATGAAAAATTGGATTTTGGTAGGCTCTGCTGATTCAACT
>DAIQBF010000263.1:0-4167 GCA_036781305.1 Lutibacter sp. | reverse complement strand
ATATTTCACTTCTAATATTTCACTTCTAATATTTCACTTCTAATATTTCACTTCTAATATTTCACTTCTCAATTAACCATTCATGGAGATTAAAAATTCTTCATTTGAAGTGGTGTATTGAATTTTGCTTTTAATGAATTCCATAGCTTCTACGGGGTTCATATCAGACAAATATTTTCTGAGTATCCACATGCGTTTTACTGTTTTTGGATCTAATAGTAAATCATCTCTACGTGTGCTCGATTTAACAAGGTCGATAGCTGGGTAAATTCTTCGGTTGGCAATATTTCTTTCCAATTGAAGCTCCATATTTCCTGTTCCTTTAAATTCTTCAAAGATTACTTCATCCATTTTAGAACCTGTTTCCGTCAATGCAGTGGCAATAATAGACAAAGAACCGCCATTTTCTATATTTCTTGCAGCTCCAAAAAATCGTTTTGGTTTGTGTAATGCATTGGCATCAATACCACCCGATAAAATTTTACCCGATGCTGGGGCAACCGTATTATACGCCCTGGCCAAACGCGTGATGGAATCTAATAAAATAACCACATCGTGTCCGCATTCAACCAAACGTTTTGCTTTTTCTAAAACAATATTGGCAACTCTTACATGTTTTTCTGCCGGTTCGTCAAAAGTTGAAGCGACAACTTCCCCTTTTACGCTTCGCTGCATATCCGTAACCTCTTCAGGTCTTTCATCAATTAAAAGAATTATTTGATAAACTTCTGGGTGATTTGACGCAATTGAATTCGCAATGTCTTTAAGCAACATTGTTTTACCTGTTTTAGGTTGCGAAACAATCATCCCTCTTTGTCCTTTTCCTATCGGACAAAATAAATCCATAATTCTTGTGGAAAGCGTGCTGTTTTTTCCTGCCAAATTGAACTTTTCTTGAGGAAATAAAGGCGTTAAATGTTCAAATGAAACACGGTCTCTAACCACATTCGGATTTAAGCCATTTATTTTTGAAACGCGGATTAAAGGAAAATATTTTTCACCTTCTTTTGGTGGTCTAACCACCCCTTTTACAGTATCTCCAGTTTTTAAACCAAACAATTTAACCTGTGATTGAGATAGATAAATATCATCTGGAGATGAAAGGTAATTGTAATCTGAGGAACGCAAAAAACCATATCCATCAGGCATCATTTCCAACACACCTTCACTTTCAATAATTCCATCAAATTCATAATCGGGATCTCTAAAGCGATTTCCTGGTTTACGAGGACCTTTTTCCCTTTGTTGGTTTGCTTGTTGTTGATTTCCTTGTTGTTGATTTCCTTGTTGTTGATTTCCTTGTTGTTGATTGCCTTGTTGTTGGCTTCCTTGTTGTTTAGGTTGCCTATTTTGATGTTTTGGTTGGTTTTGTGCAGGTTTCTCTTGTTCGCTGTCAGCATTGTCAACAATATTTGTTTCATTGCTTTCTGGTTGACTTTCAATTTTAGTTCTTTGTGCAAGTTTAACCGGTTTTTTTACGGCAACTTTTACAATATCGGTTTTAACCTCAGGTTTCTCAATAGTTTCCACCTCAGTATTTTCAACGGTTATTTCCGGTGAAAATTTTACTGCCTTTTTAATGGCTTTTTTTACCGTGGGAACTTGAATTGGTTTTGCGGTTTCTTCAACCTCAGCATTTTGATTGGCAGTAAAAAGTTCGGGCACTTTTTCTTTTTGTGGTTGCAAAGAAGGAGCTTTTTTGTTTGCTTTGGGTTGAATTGCTTTTTTAACGATTCGTTTGCGACGGGGTTTGTTGTCGTCAGATAAATCTTCGTTATTTGTAATAGCTTCAGGAACAGCGGCTTGAATGTCTAGAATTAAATAAACCAAATCCAGTTTTTTTAATTGGCTAAACTTCTTTGCTCCAACGGTTTTAGCAATCTCTTGTAATTCTGAAAGAGATTTATCCTTTAGTTCGGAAATTTCAAACATTATGTAAATATGTAAAAATTGTTAGTGTATAAATGTTGTTATCTTATTAATTTAAGAATTTCATCGTGAAATAATCTAGGTGGTGATTAGTTTTAGTTGCAGGTCCTGTATTGTATTATGATGTAGGACATTGCAAATATATAAATTTATTTTATAAAGTAATCTTTTTATCTTTAAAAATAAAACGTATTTTTGCTTATAATTGGTATAAGTATGATTCAAAGAATACAATCGATCTATTTATTAATTGCTACATTGCTCTCAGGAGGATTAATTTTTTTCCTAAATTTATGGGTAACCGAGCAGGGAATTAAATTTTTTGCATTGGATTCACTAAGTTCGGACAATTTGGCTTTGGCCGGTGTTTTTGTATTGTTCCTAGCATCTGCCATACTAACGCTTATTGCAATTTTTCAGTATAAAAAAAGACAACTGCAGTTTGTTTTAGGGCGATTAACAATTTTGATTAATTTTATTTTAGTAGGCATACTCGTGTATTTTGCACAAAATTTATCTGGAGAAATTAAAATTTCCGAGAAGGGTATTGGGTTGCTCATTCCTATTTTCACCATTGTTTTTGTGGTTTTAGCCAACAAAGCAATAAAAAAGGATGAAGAACTCGTAAAATCTGTGGACAGATTGCGATAAACCTACAATCTTTGTATATTTAGTGTGCATAAACCATTTCAATTTATTTTGAAATGGTTTTTTTTATGCAGATTATTCAGTAAAATACGTTGGGTTTACCCGGCTTTTTGGTGGGCGTTTCCCCTTGGGTCGGGCTTTCACTACTCGCTTTTTTTAGTTGCGAAAAGCAACAAAAAAAGAGCTCAAACATACCGTTCAATCCCTAACGCGAATTTAATTACGATTTAAGATTTATGATATACGATTTTTTAATTTAAATTTTAGAAAATATTAAGAGCGCTTTTCGAGTTCAATAATTTCCAAATTTTTGATATTATCTTCATGAATTTCAAACCGCAACATCGTTCTTAGGGTATGAAATCCGTATTTTCCCGCAGCACCCGGATTCATATGAAGGATATTTAACTTTTTATCGAACATTACCTTTAAAATATGTGAATGGCCGGTAATAAATAATTTCGGCGGATTTTTAGCCAATTCTTCCTTAACTCTCGGATTGTAATTATTAGGATAACCGCCAATATGGGTCATCCAAACAGAAACTTTTTCAAGGGTAAATTTATTGTCCAGCGGAAATTCGGCTCTCATTAACGAATCGTCTATATTTCCATAAACCGCTTTTAAAGGTTTTAACTTTCTTAGCGCTTCAACCACTTCAAAAGAGCCAATATCTCCCACATGCCAAACTTCATCAACCTGTTTCACAAACTTTAAAATTTGGTCATCAATATAACTGTGCGTATCAGAAAGCAATAAAATCTTTTTCATTTGTTGTTAAATTTGGAACTCACAAATATGGCGTATATTTGCAACTGCACAAAAATAACATTTCAATTGAGATATTTTATTAAATTAGCGTATAAAGGAACCAACTATCACGGATGGCAAGCGCAACCCAATGCTATTACAGTGCAAGAGTTATTGGGTAAATCATTCTCAACCATATTTAGAAATCCGATTGAAATTGTTGGCGCGGGAAGAACGGATGCCGGCGTGCACGCCGAAGAATTTTATGCGCATGTCAATATTGAAAATGAATTTAATGTCAATGAGGTTATTTATAAGTTGAACGGATTGCTGCCTGATGATATCGTGGTTTATGATATTTTTAAAACAATAGAAAATGCCCATGCGCGTTTTGATGCCACTAGCAGAAGTTATGAATATCGTATTTTTTTAGGAAGAAATCCGTTTTTAATTGAAACCGCTTGGCAGTTAATCACTACAAAATTGGCGGTTGAAAAGATGAATGAAGCAGCCGAAATTTTAAAAATACACACCAATTTTAAATGTTTTTCACGTTCAAATACCGATGTGAGAACGTACAATTGTAACATTATGGATGCCGAGTGGAAACAAACAAATCAAGTGTTGGTGTTTCACATTACAGCCGATCGTTTTTTAAGAAATATGGTTAGGGCAATAGTGGGAACATTAATAGAAATCGGAAAGGGAAAAATGACTTTAGAAGAATTTAAACAAATCATTGAAAGTGAGAATAGGTGTAATGCCGGACCTTCTGCGCCAGCTCAAGGATTATTTTTAACTCAGGTTACCTATCCAAAAACAATTATTGAACATGAGTAA
>DAIQBF010000262.1:0-4170 GCA_036781305.1 Lutibacter sp. | reverse complement strand
AATTTGATCAGTCAAAATATTTTGCGTGTCCAGTTTTTTAGCTTCTGTAATTAACATGGTAGCTTCTCTTTTGCGTCTTTTGGACATTGCTATTCCTGCCAATTGCAGTTTTGCCATCGCAATGTCATGCTTCATATTTAATCCCAATTTCAACGCTTTTTTAAAATATTTTTCAGCTTGGTTAATATTGGTTTGGGAAACCATAATTCCCTGTAAAAAATTATAATATCCTTGTTGTTTTTTGATTAAGGCACTTTCCGGATTTTTAATGTAAGACAACCACTTGCTTGCTCCGGCAAAATTTTGCTTTCTCAATTGAAGAAATGCCAGTAATATAAATTCATTTTTAAAGTAAAACAGCACAAAAATACTCGACAAAAGCACAATTGAAATTCCATTCATGATGTTGCCATCAACAAATTGAAATACTGACCAAACCAAAATTCCTGCCGCTATGACTAATTTTATATATTTATTAAACATTGATAATTATTATTTTTATGGATTGCAAAGTTACATTTTTGCACCGGTTTTATTATTGAACTGGTTTAAACTTTTTTCAATTGGCTACAAAATGTTATTTTTCGCTTCAATCAAAAAAGTTCAAACCAGTTTATTTTTTATAATGCTTTTTAAATTGAAAATAAGCAAATAAGCTTAGGATTGCAAAAATGACTATCGCATAATAAACAAAAGTTGGCGTGATCACTTTATCTCCGCTGGCATACGAATGCAGACCCGACAAGTAAAAGTTTACACCAAAATAGGTCATTAAAATTGAAGCGAAGGCAGCTACAGAAAACATATTAAACATAAATCTGCTTCTTAAACCTGGAACCAAACGCAAGTGTAAAACAAAAGCATAAATCATAATGCTAATTAATGCCCAAGTTTCTTTTGGATCCCATCCCCAATAACGTCCCCAGCTCTCATTTGCCCACATTCCGCCTAAAAAGTTCCCTATGGTTAGCATAATTAAACCAACAGTCAATGACATTTCATTGATAATGGTCATTTCTTTAATCATTAACCCAACTTTTTCTTTATTTTTCTTAGTGGTTAAAATCATTAATATTAAGGCAATTAAACCTAAAATCATCCCCAAGGCAAACGGGCCGTAACTTGCCACAATAATGGAAACGTGAATCATTAACCAATAGGAATTCAGCACAGGTTGTAAATTGGCAATTTCAGGATCCATCCAGTTCCAATGTGCCACCATCAATATAAATGCCGTTAAAAATGCAGTTGCGGCAATGGTCATAGATGATTTTCTTCCGAAGATCAACCCGAATAACATGGTTGCCCAACCCACATAAATCATAGATTCATAAGCATTGCTCCAAGGCGCATTCCCGCTAACAATCCAACGTGCAATTAAACCCCCTGTATGAAGCGTAAATAATAATATTACGACGGCAATACAAGCTTTGATTGAAAAATCGAGAATTTTATTTTTCTTGAAAATTTGAAAAATTACCAAAAAGAACATCAGCACTCCAATATACATGTAGTAGCTGAATATTTTTTTGAAAATATCGTATTTGTTATAGGCAATCTCAATATCAATTTTGTGTTCTGCTGGATATACGGCACTTCCGTATCTTTTTTGAAATTTTATGATTCCATCCAACATTTCATCCGATTGCGCATAATTTTTTGTGTTTTGGGCTTCGGTCAAAGTTTGTAAATAAATTGGCAAAATCTGACCCACAAATACAGAATCCTGACCTTTGAAATTGGCTTCATTTAAATTGTTGTGTGATACCCATTTATTGCTTGCGTCGTTTGGAATTGGAAATATTCTCAAAACATCCCCAGTAATTGCGGAATATAATAAATTTACCCTTCGGTCAACATTAATCACATCTTTTTCAAATTTGCTTTTGATGCTATTTTTTTGGGCTTCCTGTTGAATTTCGGCGATTTTATAATTTCCTTTTTCATCAAAAAAGTTAGCAAGAGACGCGTATTTTTGGTCGTGCGGAACACCGATAAGATCTCTTAATTTTGTGTTTCCGGCTTCCACATAAATAATGGGAACTTGAAACCATAATCTTGGATT
The DNA here is from genome assembly GCA_036781305.1 of Lutibacter sp. GTDB lineage: Bacteria > Bacteroidota > Bacteroidia > Flavobacteriales > Flavobacteriaceae > Lutibacter. The sequence goes on along the minus strand of DAIQBF010000262.1, from coordinate 2,105 downwards.
TTCTTGAATGGATAAAAATACCTGTGTGGCATTTAGTTCTTTATAAGTATCAGATTTGCTTACTTTTCGTAACAATTCTGAGGCGTATGTGTGTACAGGTTTCATTCTGCCGCCTGCATCTTGTATGATAACCCTGCTAAATTTATCGGCGTGCTTTACGTCGATGGCATTGGTTATTAGTACAGAGTCTATTTGTTTTTCAGTGATGCCATGGTTGTGTTCTTGCGAAAATGCAAAAGTTGAAATCAGCAACAATAGAATTGTGGTGGCTGCCGCTTTTTTATTTCTAATTTTTTGCAAACTTTTTCTGAGGAAATCAAATCTGGTATTTTTCATAAATAGGATTAAAATCAAACCTCCATACAATAGGAAATAACCAATATAGGTAATTGTTGAACCCCAAAAATCATGGTTTACAGACAAGTGGGTTTCTTCATATTCAGGGGTGATGTTGTAACTGGACTGGAAGAATTTGTAGCCTTTATAATTTAAGATATGGTTCATGTAAATTCTAAAATCGAAGGTTTCTTCAGGAGAAATAACCGTTACTTCACTTGCAAAAGACATAGCGCTTTTTGATCCCGGATAGTTGTCCAGTTGAAAATCGTTCAGTTTAATGCTAAACGGCAATTGAATTTGCATTGCGCCATAACTCATTCTAAAATTTAAGTTTCCAACAGAAAATTGTGTTGGTGGCTGAATGGCGAATTGCCCACCTTTTAATTGGATATGTTTGGTTTCGCCCCCAACGGTAACGTCAAATTCTAATTGCGCCAAACCCGATTGCTCTTTTGGTCCAGAAATTGTTTTATAGGATCCTCTTAACGGATTTTGGGAAATCACAAATTGCAATCCGGCAATGTTATGTACGGCCAAAAGTGAAAAATCCTGCAAAGAATCTTTAACAATAGTGCCTTCAAATTTATCGGCCATTCTGAAGAAAGTGCCATCTACAGCAGATTTAATTTTTAAACCGCCATCAGCAGTGATAAAATCGATGCTATTTGGGATTGGGGAATCAAACCCAACCAAAACGCCATGTACCTGTTGTGAAGTTCCTTTTTTAATATAATGGTCATGACGGCCGCCACCTCCAGATTCAACAAATTTTAAATATTCTTCCCCAGCTTCATCAGCTTCAAAAACTTCTTGGGCATTTGGGATGTAGTTTGTTAACTTTACGTCAACATCCGTTCCCTTAAAATCTGTTTTGTAATGGTAGGTATTGTTTCCCAAAGCCGATAATAAGACAGCTTTATGTTCGGGTGTTTTTTGTTCATTTCCATCGTTGACAGCAATGCTTATATAACTTTTTTCTGAGAAAAATGTATTGCTTACCGCACCTTCTTTAATTGGCATAATTCCTTCAGTGCTTATGTAGCGGGTTATTCCGGCGCCAACCAATATGAAAAAAAATGCCAAGTGGAAAACCAGTACCACTAATTTTTCTTTTCTGTAGAGTTTGTATTTAAAAATATTTCCAAAAAAGTTAAGTGCAAAAACGGCCATAATTGCCTCAAACCACCAAGCATTATAAACCAATGCTTTTGCAGTTTCAGTACCATAATCATTTTCGATAAATGTTGCAACCCCCATAGATACGGCAAAAATTAGAAATAAAGCTGCCGTTACGCGAGTTGAATAAATAAGGGAAAGAAGTTTGTTCATTTTTATAGTTTTATAGAAAAAAATAACATTTTGCGAAGATAATGATAATTGTCATAACACTAAATTATTAGCGTATTTTTTAAGTGAATTTTAATCTTACAAAATTTCAGGTACAAATATAACTGTAACATTCATTGCATGAACTGATTATTGTCATTAAAAAAGATTAAAAAATACCGAAATGAGCACAACGGAAATAAGGCGTAAATACCCACTGCTGGTGCGGGCGTTACGCTCGTACCCAACTACACAGATATCCTGTTTTTTAATTAGTTGTGCACAATTGCCCCACTGCTGGTGCGGGCGACACGCTCGTACCCAACTACACAGGTATCCTGTTTTTTTAATTAGTTGTGCAGAATTGCCCCCACTGCTGGTGCGAGCGTCACGCTCGTACCCAATAACACAGGTAACTAGTGCACAATTGCAAATAAGGA
>DAIQBF010000261.1:0-4185 GCA_036781305.1 Lutibacter sp. | reverse complement strand
ACCATTAGAAAATGAAAAGACAGCATTAAACGAAGAGCAAAAAAAATCCTGACAACCCTTGATGAAACTTGTTCAACAAGGGCCGTCAGGTAATTTAAAAATAAGCAGATATTTTATGCTGTAATCTCGGTGTCTTTAATTTCTACCACTTCAAGATCAAAAATAAGGTCTTTGCCGGCTAAAGGATGGTTTGCGTCTATCACAATACTATCCTCTCTAACTTCAACCACAAGTAAATTCATTTCTTGCCCATCCGGAGATTTAGAAACAAGTCCCATACCAACTTCGGGGGTGATATTTTGGGGAAGTTCGCTTCTTTTTACCTCTTGCCTTAAATCATCATTGATATCTCCATACGCTTCCTCTTTAGCAATTGTGATGGTTTTTTTCTCATTTAATTTCATGTCGATTAACCCTTTTTCAAAACCAGGTATTATCTGTCCTTTTCCTAAAGTAAATTCTAAAGGTTCTTTTCCTTCAGAACTGTCAAAAATCTGTCCGTCTGATAATTTACCTGTGTAATGTACTTTAACTGTGTTGTTCTCTTTAACTTGATTCATACTCTATATTTTAATTTTAAAAAACACTTTTTGCATAATTTTTATGCAGCAATCATTTTAGTTTAAATTTACGCGAACAGTAGCCGCGAAAATCAAGCCAAAGAATTAAAAAATTGGAAAGGATATTTATAAATCCACAAATTAATAATCTTAAAATGTAAAAATTGTGCTGTAGCCCTTTAATGATGGTAAAGTGTAATTTTAGAACCTTTTTCAAAATAATCTCATTAAAAACAGTTATAATCTGCAAAAATGTCAGTTAAAGCAAAAATTTATAAAATATTTATAATTTCTCATAACCCGAATTTGACAATATGTTTGATGAACACGAAAATTTTGCGCCACCTACCGAAAATGATGTATTTGAATTAAATGAACAGCAAAAAGGTCAAGAAGAACAGCATTTTTATAACACAACAAAACAATTTATCTCAATTGATTTAAAAATACGTGAATTTCTATTAATATTTTTCCTAGTTTTATCTTCCTCAAAATTTGTTTAGGTATTCGTGGAAATTGCAAAAAAGCTATTAGCTATTAAAATATCTAATTATCACCAAAATATTTATGGGTGATAGAATGTTTTGTAATGATATAACGCGTTGTAAGCAAGCTTGAAACCAGCCGCACATTTAGCACATTTGGCTTTTCTCAATTGATAAGCCAACGCTCAAAAAACCAAAAGAGCTAAAATTTCCCCAACGCTTTTGACATTATGCTGAAAATTTTAGTTATATTTGACCTAAACAAGTCAAGTCTAAAAAAGGTATAATGACACTCGGACAAAAAATTAGAGAATTAAGAGAAAAGTCTGGAATGCTTCAAAGAGAATTAGCCTCTAAACTTGAAATAGGAGATGGTTTTTTAAGCAAAGTAGAAAACAATCAAAAAACCTTAAAAAGAGAGCACTTAATTAAGATTAGCGAAATATTTAATTATCCTTTTTCCGAGTTGGATGCCATATGGATTGGAACAAAACTTTATGAGATTGTTAAAGACGAACAAGAGGGGCTTAATGCTCTTAAAGTAGCAGAACAAGAAATAAAATACAGAAAAAAATATGACATACTTTAATAAATTAAGGGAAATAACGAAAACAATTCCTGATACAATTATTGATTTTTCAATTCCAAGAGATAGGACTTCTCCTCCAACACAAGCATCTTCTAATTTTATAACGAATAAAGAACAAGGCGATTGGGCTGAAGATTTAATTTTCAGGGCAATAAATGAAACATCAAAAAATTATGTTGCTATTCGTTATGGAAAATCTGACGATTTAATTGCAGGTGAAATTGGTTTTGATGAATTCTATACCGATTTTCAAGATGAATTAGACACAATTGGTAAAAGACCTGATTTATTGGTATTCAACAAGCCTGATTTTGATAAAAAATTGGGTTATGATGTAAGTAAGATTAATCATTCTCAAATTACTGATTATGTAAAAAAGGCTATTGCAGGTTTAGAAATTCGATCTAGTGCTTTTCTTATTGATAAATATGAAAATGAAATGCAGGCAAGAACAAAAACCCATCTAGAATCTGCTTTAATTATTAAAGACAAAATAATTAATGAGTTCTCAGATGTGTTTGAGCATCCTAAAAAGAAACCATATCTAGATATTCTTAAGAGTATCAACAAAGAAACTATTAACGCTATTAGTTTTCGCAGACCAAGCTGGAATTCAACAGAGAGATTACAGAAATTAACTCTTTTGTTCAAAGATCTAAAAGACCACATAAGCATTAGTCAAAGAAGAGATTATTTAAGTATAACTCCAAAGGTTGAGGATATTAAAGTGGTTTATAAATGGGCTGAAACATTTGATGTCCCTCATTATTATTTCCAAGTGTTCTTTGATAAATCCTACGGTATTTCTTTTAAAAATATCCTTTCATTATTGACTAAACCCGAAAAAGAAGGAGATTATTATGAAATCAGTAAGGACATAAAAAATCAGAATAAAACTACAATCAAAATAAATACGCGAAATACAAATCAAGTTGCATATAAAATATTAGAACCCGAACATAAAAGTGTCAGAAGAGAAATGGGTAGAGGTCGCTTACTTTTCTATGTAAGTTTTGAGAAGGGAACTGCTTATTTGGATATTGATAGTCTAAAAGCTTTATTAAACATAACAGATTTTTAAAATGGAATTAGAAAAATTGTACTTAAAAAATACTGACTTAGCACACAGAAAGAAATTTGCTCAATTTTTTACCCCACAACCAGTTGCTGATTTAATGACTGATTGGTTACTTGGTAACAAAAACAGTAAAACTATTCTAGAGCCAGCGTTTGGTTTGGGTATATTTTCAAGAATATTACTTAACAAAAATTCTAATCTTGCAATTAAAGGGTTTGATATTGACGAAACTATTTTAAACAAAGCTAAAGTTTACTTTGAGAATTATAAAAATGTTTCACTAAACCTTGAAGATTATATGTATAACGATTGGAAAAACAAATATGATGGTATTATTTGTAATCCACCATATTTAAAGTTTCACGATTATGACAACAAACAAATTTTACAAGAAGTTGAAAATAAATTAAAGTTTAAGTTCAACGGTTTTACAAATCTTTACACGCTTTTCCTGTTGAAATCAATTTTTCAACTAAATCAAGGTGGAAGAGCCGCTTATATTATTCCTTCCGAGTTCTTGAATTCTGATTATGGAAAATTAATCAAGGAATATCTTCTAAAAACAAAAACATTAAGACATCTATTCATAATTGACTTTAAAGAAAATGTATTTGATGATGCAATGACAACTGCATCAATAATTCTTCTAGCAAATGACAAGAATAATTCTGAAATACATATTTCTACAATAGATTCTAAGTCAGATTTACAGTTAATTGAAAAATATATTGAGTCCTATCCAACAGGAAAAGGAGAATTCACATTTAAGCCCAAAGAATTAGATCCAAGTATTAAATGGCGTAAATATTATCAACTACAAAATTCAATTAATTATAATAACCTTGTTCCCTTTTCAACATATGCTAAAGTAGTTAGAGGTATTGCAACAGGGTCAAATGATTTTTTTACTTTTAAGCCATCAAAAGCAAAAGAATATTCAATACCAAAAGAGAATTTATTGCCTTGTATTTGTAAAGCAAAGGATGTGAAAACTAACTTTTTTACAATCGAGGATTTCAAAAAACTCATCAAAAATGATGAACTGTCATATCTCTTTAATGGAAAGAAGGATGAAAGTGAAGAAGTAAAAAACTATATTATAAAAGGAGAACAAGGGAAAATAAATGAAAAGTTTTTAACCAAAAGCAGAAAACCTTGGTATGCTTTAGAAAATCGTCCTCCTGCTCCTATTTGGGTTTCTGTATTTAATAGAAAGGGTGTTAAATTTATTAGAAATGAAGCAAATGTTTCAAACCTTACAACTTTTCATTGCGTGTATCCAACTAATGCAGACTTATTTTTAAAAGTCAGTATAGACCTCTTGTTTGCTTATCTATTAACTGACGTAGCAAAGGAAATATTTAGTGACAATAGACGAGAATACGGAAATGGGTTGAAGAAATTTGAACCCAATGACTTAAACAAATCTAAAATTCTTGATTTATCTATTTTGTCAGAATTAAAAGTTGGAGA
>DAIQBF010000260.1:0-4185 GCA_036781305.1 Lutibacter sp. | reverse complement strand
AAGAAAGTTGCCGAAATTATTCAAAATTTGGATACTTCCTTCAACAAGAACGACGTTTGTGTGTTGGTTCGGAAAAAGGATCAGGGAATTGCCGTGGCAAAATACTTGTCGGAAAACGGCATTGAAATCATTTCTTCTGAAACTTTGCTGTTAAAAAACAATGAAAAAGTAAACTTCATTATCAACTTATTGTATGTGATTGAAAATCCGTCCTACAAAGAATACAAAATTAAACTGCTGTACTTTTTGTATGAATATTTTAATTTGGAGGGTGAAATACATGAGTTTTTAAGTCGGCTTATTGATCTGTCGTCGGTTGAATTTTTTGCGGAATTAAAAAAATTTGAACGCTACTTTAATGAAGATGAATTTCACCAGATGCCTTTTTATGAAAGCATAGAATACATCATAAGAAGCTTCAAATTAGCTCCGGATTCCGATTCAAATATTCAATTTTTCTTGGATGTTGTTTTTGAGTTTCAACAGAAGAAACAGGTTTCTGTTGGGGCATTTTTGGAGTTTTGGGAATTGAAAAAGGACAAGTTGAGCATTGTTGCGCCCGAAGCCGAAAATGCAGTAAGAATTATGACCATCCATAAAGCAAAAGGGCTGGAATTTCCAGTGGTCATTTTTCCTTATGATATTGAAATTTATCGTCAAATAAACCCGAAAGTTTGGTATTCAGATGGCCAATTGGGCGAGATCAAACAGTTTTTTTTAAATTATGGCGACAAGTTAAATTACATTGGCGAACAGGGAAAAGCGTTATTTGACCAACGAAGAGAAGAATTGGAGTTGGACAATTTTAATTTATTGTATGTAACGTTAACAAGAGCTGTTGAACAATTATATGTGATTACCGAGGATAAAACTGGCGGAAAAACGGCAGAGAATATCAAATACACTTCGGATCTGTTTATCCAATTTTTAAAGAAAATGGAGTTGTGGAATCCAGAAAAAAAGGAGTATAGTTTTGGAAATCCGATGCGTTTGCCTTTTTCAAAAAAAGAAGAAAGCAGCACCACAATTCAAGAAAGTTTTATTGGAAATTCATGGAAAAATCACCACATTTCAATTGTTGCCAATTCGTCCTTGCTTTGGGATACCGACCTAGGAAAAGCCATAGTTTATGGAAACTTACTGCACGAAATGTTGTCTAAAATCAAAACAAAAAATGACATTGTCGAAGTGGTGAATCAGTATTTATTTAAAGGTGAAATCACCATTGAAGAACAAAATGAACTTACTGTTATTCTAAATAAAGTGATTAATCATCAGCAATTGTTTGGATATTTTGAACAGAACAATCAGGTTTTTACTGAACGGAAAATACTGACTGCCGATAAACAAATATTAATCCCAGACCGCTTGATTTTCAATGGCAACAAAGTATCGGTTTTAGATTATAAAACGGGAAAACCCGAAGATAAGCACCGCCACCAAATTAACGCCTATGCGCTGGCACTAGAAAATTTAAATTACAGCATTGAAAAAAAATTATTAGTTTATATAACTGATGAAATTTTAATTGAAGAAGTCTAAATTTGTAAAAAAATAAACATTATGTACGGTAAAATACAACAACACTTACAAAAAGAACTGCAGGAAATTAAAGAAGCAGGCTTGTATAAATCTGAACGCATTATCACTTCATCACAGGATGCCGTGATAAAAATTAGTTCAGGACAGGAAGTCATTAATTTTTGCGCCAATAATTATTTGGGATTGTCAAACAATCCCGAGGTGATTCAAGCGGCAAAAGACACTATGGACACTCATGGTTTTGGAATGTCATCGGTGCGTTTTATATGCGGAACACAAGATATTCACAAACAACTGGAAGAAAAAATAGCTGAATTTTATAAAACAGAAGACACTATTTTATATGCTGCCGCCTTTGATGCAAACGGAGGTGTTTTTGAACCGCTTTTTTCGGAACAAGACGCCATAATTTCAGATTCCTTAAACCATGCTTCCATTATTGATGGCGTTCGTTTGTGTAAGGCTGGAAGATATCGTTATGAAAATAACGATATGGAATCACTGGAATCTCAGCTTATTGAAGCCAATAAAAAGAACCATCGCTTTAAAATAATTGTGACTGATGGTGTTTTTTCTATGGATGGGGTCGTGGCCAAACTTGACAAAATTTGTGATTTGGCCGATAAATATGATGCGCTGGTTATGGTAGATGAATGCCATGCCGCAGGTTTTATAGGAAAAACAGGCCGAGGAACCTTAGAGTTAAAAAATGTAATTGGCAGGGTTGATATTATTACGGGTACACTTGGAAAAGCTTTGGGTGGTGCTATGGGCGGTTATACAACCGGGAAAAAGGAAATAATTGAATTGCTGCGCCAACGTTCAAGACCTTACCTGTTTTCAAACTCGTTGGCTCCGGCAATTGTAGGCGCATCACTTAAAGTATTTGAAATGATTTCAAACGATACTACCTTAAGAGATAAATTAGAATGGAACACCAATTATTTTAAGGAAGGGATGATAAAAGCGGGGTTTGATATCGTAAAAGGAGATTCGGCGATTGTTCCCGTGATGCTTTATGATGCAAAACTATCACAAGACATGGCAAATATGTTGTTGGAAGAAGGTATTTATGTAATCGGATTCTTTTTTCCGGTTGTGGCAAAAGGGAAAGCGAGAATTAGGGTACAATTATCGGCTGCCCACAGCATTAAACATCTAGAAAAAGCAATAACTGCTTTTGTTAAAGTGGGGAAAATACTTAAGGTAATATAGAAAATTTGTAAAACAGTATCTTTTTCAATATATTTTTGTATTTTTGTTTGTAATTGAGGAGTTCTAAGGACTTTTATTATTACAAAAAAGAACATTAAATTTAAACTTACTAAAAATGAAACATGTAAAAATTGCCTTTTTGGCTTTGTTATTAATTGTATCCTATAGCACTGCTACTGCTCAGGATAAAGAGAATCCATGGATGTTAACATTTGGAGCGAATGCCATTGATGTTGACGGAGGAAACTCAGATGATATTAAAATAGGTCCAAAAATGTCTCTTGGAAGATATTTAGGAAAAGGATTTAGCCTAGAATTGGCAAGTGCTGTCAGTGAAATAAACAGGCCTTGGGGTTCAGGATCTGACGCAACATTTGTTGGGGTAGATTTGAATGCAAAATACGATTTAAATAATGCTTTTGGAGAAACAGGATGGTTTGACCCATTCTTATTTGTAGGTGGAGGTGAAAATTGGGTAGGAACTGAAAATGGTTTAGGCTTTAATGCTGGAGTAGGTTTTAATGCTTGGTTTACTGACCATGTTGGAATTAATGTTACCGGTGGATATAAAAAAGTGAATACACCTGTTGATTTTGAAATGATGCAATATTCAGTTGGTTTAGCTTGGAAATTTGGAGGTGTAAAAGCCAAAGACAAAGACAGTACTGAGGAACTTAGTGATAGAGATGGCGATGGCGTTCCAGATTGTAGAGATGAATGTCCAGATGTTGCAGGTTTAGCGATATTTTATGGTTGTCCAGATACAGACGGTGACGGAATCCCTGACAAAATGGATAAATGTCCAGATGTTTTTGGATTAAAAATATTACATGGTTGTCCAGATAGAGATGGCGATGGTACTCCAGATAAAGATGATGCTTGTCCAGATGTTCCTGGTCCAAAAACAAATGCAGGCTGTCCATTCAAAGATACTGATGGAGATGGCGTAATTGACTTAATTGACAGATGCGTAACCGTAAAAGGACCAGCTTCCAATTATGGTTGTCCTGTATTGCCGACTGTTGAGATTATGTCTCAATTGAATGAATATGGCAGAACTATCTTGTTTGATTATGATAAATGGTCCTTCAAAAAAGAATCCTATGCTACGTTGGAGCCTATGACAACAATATTAAAAGAATACCCAGACGCTGATTTTATTATTGAAGGGCATACAGATAGCGATGGTTCAGATGCTTATAACATGGTGTTGTCTGAAAAAAGAGCAAACGCAGTTAGAGATTATTTCGTTTCAAATGGTATCAATCCAAATAGATTGACAACAAAGGCATTTGGAGAAAGCAAACCTGTTGACACTAATGCCACGGCAGCAGGTAAAGCAAACAACAGACGCACTGAAGTTAAATTAGCAGAGTAAATATTTAATAGTTTTTATTTTAAAATAGTAAAAATCGCCCAAGAATTAAT